>JBEGMS010000068.1:0-8160 GCA_041182985.1 Actinomycetota bacterium | reverse complement strand
ACGACCGCGGCGGAGGAGCCCGTCGAGCCGGCGCCGGCCGGGCCGGTGCCGATCGGGATCGCGGCGGTGACGGCCGTCGACCCGGGCGGCGACCGCGCGGAGAACGGCGACCTCGCGCGACGCGCGGTCGACCGTTCGTCGCGGTCGGCATGGCCGACCGAGGAATACAAGGACCCCGGGTTCGGCGGTAAGGACGGCGTCGGCCTGGTGCTGCGCCTCGACGCGCCCGCACGGGTCACCTCGCTCGTCGTGCGCGCGCGGCCGACCGGCGCGGTCGTCCGTGTCTACGCGCTGCGGGGCGACCCGCCGGAGACGGCCCCGCGCGGCTGGGAGGAGGCCTCGGCGGAGGTCGAGCTGGCGCGTCCGCGCACCCGCATCCGCGTCGACCGGCGCCGTCCGGCGACCGCGCTCCTGCTCTGGATCACGCGCCTGCCCGGCCCCAACGGCGCCAACGCCGTCGAGATCGCCGACGTGCGGGTGCTCGGCGAGCCGCGCGGCGCCTAGAAGCGCAGCGCGCGCTGCGCGTCGTGGTGCTCGAGCGCGAGGGCGACGAGGCGGTCGAGCAGCGCGGGGTACGCCAGCCCGCTCGCCTCGAACATGCGCGCGTAGTAGCTCGTGGCGGTGAAGCCGGGGATCGTGTTGATCTCGTTGAGCACGACGCGGCCACCGGACCGGAAGAAGTCGACGCGGGCCATGCCGCGGCAGTCGGTGGCGGCGAAGGCGCGGAGGGCGGTCGCCCGGATCGCCGCGGCGACGTCGGCGGGCAGGTCGGCGGGCGCGTCGAGCCACGACCCGCCCTCGCCGTACTTGGCCTCGTAGTCGTACCACTCGCCGGCGTAGCCGATGCGCCCGACCACGGACGCCTCGAGCGCCGCCGGGTCGTTGCCGAGCACGCTCACCTCGAGCTCCTCGCCGGCGAGGAGCTCCTCGACCAGCACCTTCGAGTCGTGCGCGAGGGCGAGGTCGAGGGCGGCGTTCAGGGCCGCGGCGTCCGGGACCCGGCTGATTCCGATGCTCGACCCGAGCCGGGCCGGCTTGACGAAGACGGGGTAGCCGAGCTCCGCCGCGACGCGCTCCGCGACGGCGGCCCGGATCGACGTGGGGGTGACGACCACGTCCCTGGCCACATCGATGCCCTCGCCGCGCAGGATCGCCTTGCAGACGTCCTTGTCCATGGTGGCGGAGGAGCCGAGGACGCCGGAGCCCACGTAGGCCACGTCGAGCATCTCGAGCAGCCCCTGCACCGTGCCGTCCTCTCCGAACGGGCCGTGCAGGGCGGGGAAGACGACATCGGCGCCGAGCGGGCCGCCGCCGCCCGGGGTGACGGAGACGACGGCGCCGGCGGCGTCGTGCCAGACGCCGTCGCGGCCGATCGTGATCGGGACGACCTCGTAGCGGGCCGGGTCGAGGGCCCCGGCGACGCTCGCGGCGCTGCGCAGGGAGACGTCGTGCTCGGAGGAGCGCCCGCCGCCGAGGACGGCGACGCGCAGCCGGGGCGTCACGAGGTCGCGGCCCCCGTGTAGCGGCCGACCACGATCGTCACGGTCGAGCCCTTCGGCTTCGACGAGCCGCTGGCGGGGTTCTGGGAGATGACGATGCCGTCCTGCCCGGGGTCGGAGACGGCCGCCTCCTGGGTGTCGACGGCGAAGCCCGCGGCGGCGAGCTTGCCCTCGGCTTCGCCGCGCGGCAGGTTGACCACGGAGGGGACCGGGACGCTGGCGGGGCCCGTCGAGATGATCACGGAGACCGCCGTGCCGGCCGGCGCCGCGGCCCCGGCCTCCGGGCTCTGCACGATGACCTGGCCCTTGGGGGCGTCGTTGGCCTCCTCGCTGACGGAGCCGAGGGTCATCCCCGCCGCGATCAGGGCGTTCTCGGCGTTCGTGGCGTCCATGCCGACCACGTTCGGCACCGCGGCCTGCTCCTGCCCGGTCGAGACGGTGATCTCCACCGTGGAGCCCGGCTTGAGCTCGACGCCGGCGGACGGCGACTGCGCGATCACGCTGCCGGCGGGCACCGTGTCGGAGGCGGCCTCCAGCACGCGCACGATCAGCCTGGACTCCTCGAGGACGCGCTTGGCCTCCTCGAGGGTGGCGCCGACGACGTTCGGGACGGCGACGACGCCGGGTGCGGCGGCCACCTCGATCTCCACGACGCCGCCCTCGGCGATCTGCTGGCCCGCGACCGGGCGCTGGGCGAGGACCTCGCCCTCGGGGACCTCGGTGTTCTCGACGGGGATCACGAGGGCGTCGAGGCCGAGACGCCTCAGCTCCGCCACGGCCTCCTTCTCCTGCATCCCCACCAGGTCGGGCACGTCGATCATGGCCGCCGTGGTCTCCGAGGTCGTGGTCGGGAGCGGATCGTCGCCGCCGCCGGACCCGCCGATGAACGCCCAGCCCGCGGCCGCGCCGACGGCGATCACGAGCAGCACCGCGAGCAGGATCCAGAGCCGGCGGCGGTTGGGGTTGCCGGGGCGCTTGGCGGCGGCCTCGCGCGGCGGCAGGGGCGGCGCGACCATCGTCTCGGTCGGCTGCCGCGCCATCGCGATGGTGGCCGCGCCGATCACCGCCGTCTCGTCGGAGATCGGCAGGCCCTGGCGGACGCGGTCGAGGTCGACGCCCATCTCGTCCGCGCTCTGGTAGCGCTGCGTCGGGTCCTTGGCGAGCGCGCGCATCACGACCGCCTCGAGGTCCGCGGGCACGAGCGGGTTGCGATCGCCGAGGGGCTCGGGCGCCTCCTGCACGTGGCGCATCGCCACGGTGACCGCGGCGTCGCCCTCGAAGGGGACGCGGCCCGACAGCATCTCGTAGAGCACGATGCCGACGGCGTAGAGGTCGGCGGGCGGCCCCACGGCGAGCCCGCGCGCCTGCTCGGGCGCGAGGTACTGGGCGGTGCCCACGATCGAGCCGGCCTCCGTCATGTCGCTCTCGCCGGCGTTGGCGATCCCGAAGTCGGCGACCTTCACCTTGCCGTCGGGCTGCACGAGGATGTTCTGCGGCTTGACGTCGCGGTGGATGACGCCCTGCTGGTGGGCGATGCGGAGCGCGGCGAGGATCTGCAGCGCGATCGTGATCGCGCGGCGCGCGTCGAGGGGCGCCTCCCGGCGGATCAGCTCCTTGAGCGTCTCCCCCTCGACGTACTCCTGGACGATGTAGGAGACGCCGTCGACCTGCGCGTGGTCGTAGACCTGCACGATGTTCGGGTGGTTGAGGCGGGCCGCGGAGCGCGCCTCCCGTTGGAAGCGCTCGATGAAGTGCGGGTCGTGCGAGTGCCGGTCGGCGAGCACCTTGACCGCGACGGGGCGGTGCAGCGACTCGTCCTGCGCCAGGAAGACGCGCGCCATCCCGCCCTGTCCGAGCCGCCGCACGATCCGGTAGCGGCCGTCGAAGAGGGCGTCCGGGGAGGTGTCGCTGCGGTCGGTCATCGTCGGGTCCGGCCGGATTGTCTCACGTTCACGATCCGCTCAGCGCCCGCAGCACGTCGGCGGCGATCGGGGCGGCCACGTCGCCGCCCGTTCCCCCGGTCCGCTCGACGAGGACGGCGATGGCGTAGCGGGGCGCCGAGGCCGGTGCGAAGCCGATGAACCAGGCGTCGTTGAGGCCCTCCTCGCCGGTCTCCGCGGTGCCGGTCTTGCCGGCCACGTCGAGGCCCTCCACGTCGGCCGCGGCCCCGGTGCCCTCGTCGACGACCTGCTGCATCAGAAGCCGCAGCTCGCCGGCCGTCTCCGTGGTCATGGCCCGCCCCAGGAAGACGGCCTGGGGCCGGCGCGTGACCGAGCCGTCCGGCGCGCGCACCTCCTGCACGGCCTGCGGCTGCACGACCTGGCCGCCGTTGGCCACGGCGGCGGCCACGAGCGCCATCTGGAGCGGCGTCGACAGCAGCCGCTCCTGGCCGATGGCCAGGCGCGCCTCGTCGACGTTGGCGTCGGGCGGCACCTGGTTGCCGCGGCGGTTGTAGATGCCGGAGGCGAGGTTCTGGTCGGCCGGGTAGTCCCAGGGGATGCGCCGGAAGAACCCGAAGTCCGCCATCGTCGCCTCGAGGCGCTCCTCGCCGAGCTCGATCCCGACGGTCGCCATCGTCGTGTTGACGGAGTGGACGAGCGCGTACCCGAAGTCGTGCTCGCCGGGGTCCTCGCCGTTGAAGTTGCAGAGCTCCTGGCCGCCCGTCTCGATGCAGTCGCCGCCGGGGAACTCGGTCGAGACCTCCACGACCCCGTTGTCGAGCGCGCTCGCCGCCGTCACGACCTTGAAGGTCGAGCCCGGCGGGTAGAGGCCCTGGGTGGCGCGGTTGAGGAGCGGCGATCCGGGCGCGTCGAGCGCCTCGGCGAGGCCGTCGTTCGGGTCGAAGGTGGGGGTCGACGCCATCACGAGGACGCCGCCGTTCGACGGGTCGAGGACCACGACGCTGCCCGCGCTGCCGGCCTCGCGCAGGCGGTCCATCGCCGTCTGCTGGGCCGCGGCGACGAGGCGCAGCACGACGTCGTCGCCGCGCACGGTGTCGCCGCGCATGCGGTCGAACGCGTTGCGGACGCCGGCCAGGTCGCTGGTCGAGCCGGTCAGCTCCGGGTCGAGCGAGCGCTCGAGCCCGGCCCGGCCCGCGAGCAGCGACGAGTACCCGACGAGCTGGGCGGCGAGGCCCTTCTCCGGGTAGCGGCGCAGGAAGACGTCGCGGCCGTCGAGCCGCCCGGGCACCGAGTCCGCGAGCACGACGCCGTCGGCCGTGAGGATCGCGCCGCGGTCGATCTCGAGGTCGCGGTAGACGAGCCGCACGTTGCTCTGGCGCGCCTCGAGGGAGCCGCGCGCCCAGACCTGCCAGTACGTGGTCATCGCGATCAGGGCGACCAGCGCCACCACGACGGCGCCGAACAGGTGGGAGATGCGCGCGTTCACCCGCGCTCCCGGTTCGCGCGCTGGGAGATGCAGAGCAGGAGCGCCGCGATCGCGAAGTTCGCGGTCACGCTCGAGCCGCCGTACGACACGAACGGCAGGGTCAGGCCCGTCAGCGGGAGGAGCCGCACGACGCCGCCCACGATCACGAAGGCCTGGAAGGCGACGGCGACGGCCAGGCCGCTGGCGAGGAGCTTCGAGAAGCCGTCGTCGGCCTGCGTGGCGATGCGGAATCCGCGCCAGGCCAGCAGCAGGTAGAGCAGGATCACGGCGGCCGCGCCGGCCAGGCCCATCTCGTTGGCGATCACCGAGAAGATGAAGTCGGTCTGGGCGTAGGGGATGATCGTGCCGCCCGCGTCGTTGAGGATCAGGCCGCGGCCGAAGCCCGCGCCGGTGACGCCGCCGTCGGCGATCGTGTAGATCGACTGCGCGATCTGGTAGCAGCAGGCGCCCTGCTCGTCGGACCACGGGTCCAGCCAGCCGTCGATGCGGGTCTGCACCTGCGGGGCGATCTGGAGGGCGGCGAGCCCGCCGAGCGCGAACAGCCCGAGGCCCGCGCCGACGTAGAGCAGCCGCCCGGTGGCGACGTAGATCATCGCCAGCGCGATCACGAACAGCAGCAGCGACGAGCCGAGGTCGTTCATCGCGACGAGCAGCACCAGCGCGGCGCCCGCCAGGATCAGCAGCGGCAGGGCGTGCCGGAGGGCCGGGATCCCGATCCCGAGCACCCGCCGGGCGGGCGCGGCCAGCACCTCGCGGCGCTCGCGCAGGTAGCCGGCGAGGAAGACGACGAGCAGGATCTTCGCGAACTCGCCGGGCTGGATCTGGAGGCCCGCGACGCGGATCCACAGGCGCGCGCCGTTCACCTCGGTGCCGACGATGATCGTGACCAGCAGGAGCGCGACGGCGAGCGCCCCGCAGGTGTAGCGCAGGGACTCGAGCCGGCGGATGTCGCGGAAGGCGATCGCCACGGCCGTGAAGAGGGCGAGCCCGAGCGCGATCCAGAGGCCCTGGTCGCGGGCCAGGTCCGGGGCGATGCGGTGGATCTCGATCAGCCCGATCGCCGCGAGGACCGCGGTGATCGGCAGCACGTACGGGTCGGCGTCGGGCAGGTACAGGCGCAGGGCGACGTGGGCGGCCAGGTAGGCCGCCGCGAACAGGGCCGCGGCGATCAGGGGCGACCAGGACAGCGCCTCCGCACGGGCGATCTGGACGGCGGCGAAGCCGGCCGTGGTGATCAGGAGCGCGAGCGCGATCAGCGCGAGCTCGCGGTTGCGCGCGGGCAGGCGGAGGAGGGCGTTCACGGGGCGGCCGGGGGCGTGACGAGCCACGGCGAGGACGCGAGCAGGGCGTCGACGCGACCGTCGGCGCTCGCGCGCGAGCCGATCCGCTGGTCGAGCAGGGCGGCGCGCTCGGCCGGGTCGAGGACGGCGGCCTGCACGGCGGTGATGCGGACCGGGCGGTAGAGGGTCATGTCGCCCGTGATATCGACGGGCAGGCCCTGGTAGACCGCGATCCTGCCGTCGTCGGTGGCGCCCACGAAGTGCGCCCACTGCAGGCCCACGGCCACGGCCACGGCGACCGCGATGCCGAGCGCCGCGAGCGCCGCCGCGACCAGCGCCCCGCGGCCGCGCCGGCGGGTCGCCGAGCCGTGCGCGGACCGGGCCGGGGCGGCCTCCGCGCCGGCCAGCGAGGCGGCGCTCGCCGGGATGATCGTGGGGGCCGACCGTTCGGGCTCCGTGTCCTCCTCGCCGCGCTCGCCGATCCGCACGAGGACGACGGTCACGTTGTCCTCGCCGCCGGCGCCGTTGGCGGCCCGCACGAGCTCGCGGGCCCGCTCCGGGAGGGTGCCGGGGCCGCCGACGATGCGGCCGATCTCGCCGTCGCCGACCATGCCGGTGAGCCCGTCGGAGCAGAGCAGCAGCACGTCGCCGGCCTGCGGCACCAGCCGCACGACGTCGACCTCGACCCCCGGCTCGGCGCCGAGGGCGCGCGTGATCACCGAGCGCTGCGGGTGGCGCTCGGCCTCGGCGGGCGTGAGCGCGCCGCGGCGGATCAGCTCCGCGACCAGGGAGTGGTCCTCGGTGACCTGCCGCAGGCGGCCGTCGCGCAGGAGGTAGGCGCGCGAGTCGCCCACGTGCGCGATCACCAGCTCGTCGCGGGTGATCAGCGCCGCGGTCGCGGTCGTGCCCATCCCGGTCAGGGAGGCGTCGGCCCTGGCGGCCGCGTGGATGCGGGCGTTGACGTCCTCGAGGGCGCCGACGAGGTCATCGGCGCCCCCGTCGAGGCCGTACAGGGCGGCCACGGCCATCGCGCTCGCGACCTCGCCGGCGCGGGCGCCGCCCATCCCGTCCGCGACCGCGAACACCGGGTCGGCGAGGACGAGCGCGTCCTCGTTCGACTGGCGCAGGCGGCCGACGTCGGTGCAGGCACCCGTCTCGCGCACGGTCAGCGGCATCAGGCGCCCCCGGGCTCGTAGACCATCCGGGTCGAGCCGATCGCGATCTCGTCGCCGTCCTCGAGCGCGGTCTCCGCGGCGATCCGCTCGCCGTTGACGAACGTGCCGTTCGTGGAGCCGAGGTCGATGACGCTCGGCCCGCCGCCGCGCACCCGCACGAGCGCGTGGCGGGCGGAGACGAAGCCGTCGCCGTCGAGCAGCGCCTGCGCGGTCGGGTCGCGGCCGATCAGGACCTCGGGTGCGTCGAGGACGATCGCCGCCCCCGGCGGCAGGACGTCGCTGGCGAGGACGAGGAGCCGCCCGGGCCGGGCGGGCGCCGCGGCCGGGGTCGACGCGGGCGCCGGCCGCGGGGCGGCGTCGAAGCCCTGCCCGGGGCGGAGGATCATGCTCTCCTGGGCGCCGCGCACGTCGCGCACCGCGGTGCGCGCGATCCGCCAGATGAACAGGTACAGGAGGACCAGGACCGCGATCCGCAGGAGGAGCAGCGCCTGGTCGACCACGGACTCAGCCGGGGCGCCGCTCGATCCGCAGCGTGCTCGTGCCCACGGTGATCTCGTCGCCCTCGGAGACCGGCTCGCGCTGGACGCGGCGGCCGTTCAGGAGGGTGCCGTTCGTGGAGTCGAGGTCGCGGATCGTGAAGGCCTCGCCGCTGCGGCTCAGCTCGGCGTGGCGGCGCGAGACGTTGCCGTCCGCGAGGCTGACGTCGCAGTCCTTGGAGCGCCCGATCACGAGCGCGGCATCGCCGATCGGCACCTCGCCGGCGGGCCAGATCAGCACCCAGCGGGCGGCCGGGGCCGCCCGCTGGGTGCTGATCTGGCC
>JBEGMS010000067.1:0-7651 GCA_041182985.1 Actinomycetota bacterium | reverse complement strand
GCCAGGCGGACCAGTCTGCGCCGTCGCCGACGCGCAGACTGGTCCGCCAGGCTGCGCGTGCCCGTGCGCCAGGCGGTGTAGAGCCGGTTCGGGTCCGGTTACGGCCGCAGGAAGGACCGCGGTCCGGGGGTACGTTGGGGCCATGACCACGAGAACCCCGCACCGCATCGCGCTCGTCGCCCACGACGGCGCCAAGGACGCCATGCTCGAGCTCGTCGCCCGCCACGAGGGCTTCCTGCGCGCGAGCCGCCTCGTCGCCACCGCCACCACGGGCGGCCTGCTCAACGACCGCTTCGACCTGCGCGTCCACTGCCTGATGTCCGGGCCGCTCGGCGGCGACCTCCAGATCGGAGCCCTCGTCGCCGAGGAGCAGCTCGACCTCGTCGTCTTCCTGCGCGACCCGCTGACCGCGCACCCCCACGACCCCGACATCCAGGCCCTGATGAAGGTCTGCGACGTGCACGACACGCCGCTCGCCACCAACCCGGCCACGGCGGAGCTCTGCCTCGGCGCCATGGCGGGACCCAGCCCCGCCGAGCGCCCGCTCGCGGTCGGCGCGGCCTAGCGGGTCGCCAGCCGGTCCGCGATCAGGGAGACCTGCTCGTAGGCGACGTGCCCCGCGACCATCGCGGTGCGCTGGGAGCGGTCATCCTTGGTCGGCATCAGGCAGACCACGTCCGCCCCGACCACGTCGAGGCCGCGCAGGCCGCGGACGATCGCGTTCGCCTCGTCGATCGAGAAGCCGGCCTCCCCCACCTCGAGGTTCGAGACGGCGGGCGCGACCGCCGGGTCGAGGCAGTCGAGGTCGAAGGTCAGGTAGACGGGCAGGTCGCCCGCCCGCTCGCGGGCCTCGGCGACGACGTCCGGGATGCCGCGGGCGCGCACGTCCTCCATCGTGATCACGCTGTAGCCCAGCTGCCGGCTGGTATCGAGCCAGGTCTCGGTGCGCGGCTGGCCGCGCATCCCGATCTGCGTCGAGCGGGTCGGGTCGATGCAGCCCGCCTCCACGAGGTAGGCCGCCCAGTGCGCGGCCGAGCGGCGCGCGCCGAGCCAGTGCGGGATCTGCGCGTACGAGTCGACGTGGGCGTCGAGGTGCACGAGCGCGACGGGCCCGTCCGCGGTCAGGGGCGAGCCTGGCCCGGCCAGCCCGAGCAGGACGGCGCCCGTGATCGCGTGGTCGCCGCCGATCGAGACCAGCCGCGTGCCCGCCTGCGCGACCCGCCGCGTGTGCGCGGCGATGCGGTCGACGCAGGCCTCGTTGTCCATCGCCTCGGGCAGGGCGACGTCGCCGAGGTCGCGGACCCGGAACGACTCGAAGGCGCTGAGGCCGTACGTGCGGTGCGGGCGGCGGTTGTGCGCGGAGACGTGGCGGACGGCGCGCGGGCCGAGGTGCTGGTCGCGCTCCGTCGAGCCGTTGCCCGACGAGTGCGGGATGCCGAGCACCCCGATGTCGGCGCTGGCGGGGTCCTCGTCGTGCTCCGAGCGGAAGAACGTGGGCACGCCCCACCAGTAGAGCGTCTCGAGCTGCTCGCGCGGATCGTCCTCGGCCATCGGATCCCCCTCCCCGGGGTCGGTCAGGGGGATCCTAGGCGCCGGCGGGTCAGGGCGCCCAGGTCGCCGGCACGCTGACCGAGGTCGCACCGCGCAGTAACCGCTTCCCGGTGCCGCCCGCGAGCGGCAGGATCCAGTACGTCGGGGCGCCCGAGATCACGTCGCGCTGCACGAGCAGCGTGGCCCCGTCCGCCGACAGTCCCGTGACGACTGCCTCGTACTGGCGCTCACCGCCCATCCGCACGTAGCGCAGGCGACCCGTCGCGACGTCGATGCGGGCGGGCTCCGTGTAGTCCTCGCCGCCCACGCCCCCGACCAGCGTGCGCCCGTCCGGCGTCCACCAGCCGACCCACGGCCCCATCACCATCCCGTGGCTCGCACGGAAGCGGGTCAGCTGGCGCGCGCTCGCCGCGCCCTGCGCCGGGTCGACGGTCCAGATCTGCGAATGCCAGACGCGGGTGCCCTGCCAGCGCTCCGACGTGTAGCGCCGGACGGCGATCAGCGCGGGGCCCCAGAGCGGGTCGGAGCCCCTCCCGAGCGACACGGCGCCCGTGCCGTCGCGGGCCGCGACGTAGAGGGTGCCGCCGTAGAGGCGGCCCGCGTAGGCCTGGCGGTTGTAGGCGATCCGCTGCGCATCCGGCGACCAGCCGTAGCCGTTCGTCTGGCTGCCCCGTGCGGGCACGATCACGGTCGGGGCGCCCGTGCGGGCGTCGACCACGGCGAGGCCCTCGCCCGTCACGAAGCCCTCGGCGTCCGCGGTCTGGGTCTCGACGAGGAGCGCCGTGGAGTCGGGCGCCCACTCGAGGCCGCGCACCGAGGCGTACTGGCCGTCGGCCGCAGCCGCCGTCACGCGCGCGCCCGTCGCGAGGTCGCGGATGACCAGGCCCGTGGCGTCGCCGACCGGGCCGCGCAGGTAGGCCACGAGGCGCCCGTCCGGGGAGATCTCCGCGCCCCAGCCGCGCACCCCGAGCGGCGTCATGGCGCGCCCCGCGTCCGTCGCCGTGCCGAGCCGCGTCCAGTCGGTCGCGTAGACCACCGTCGCCGGCGCGGTCGCGGGCGCCGCCGCGAGACCGGCGAGGCAGGCGAGGATCGCGAGGGGGCGGCGCATGCGCGCAGCCTAGACCCCGCGCGGCAGCCGCGGTGCGGGCTGGTCCCCGGGGCGCCGGCGGTGCCGGCGCCCCGGGGGGCGTCCTACGGCTGCCAGGTGTTGCAGGCGGAGGCGAAGTCGACGTTCTTGATCAGGAGCGACGACGCCGTGCCGTTCACCGGCACCGCGTACAGCTGCCCCGGACCGCCGCCGAGCTGGCCGGACACGACGAGCACCTGCGTGCCGTCGGCGGAGACCGCCGTCGGCAGCGCGTTGGCGGGGCCGATCGCGCGCACCTTGCCCGTGCGGGCGTTGATCCGCACCGGGTTGATGAGGTCCTCGCCGGTGACGGTGCCGACGATCGTCGAGCCGTCGGGCGTCCAGGCGAAGGGCAGCGGGCCCTCGACGAACCCCTTGGCCGCGTACGAGGTGAGCTGCTCGGCCGCGTCGATCCCGCCGAGCACGTCGATCAGCCAGACCTCGCTGCGCACCAGCGGCACCTTGCCGGGGTGATCGACCTCCGTGCGGATGTACGCCACCTGCTCGGGGCCCCAGACGGGATAGGAGCCGCGGCCGAGCTTGAGGGTCTGCGCGCCGTCGATCGTCGAGGCGCGCAGCTTGCCGCCGCCGATCGTCCCCGGGAAGGACTGGCGGCCGTAGGCCACCCACGTCGAGTCGGGCGAGAACGAGTACCCGATCACCGAGTTGCCCTTGGGCTTGACGATCTCGGTGGCCTGCAGGGTCGGCGTCACGAGCCAGAGCCCGCCGCCGGTCATCACGCCCTTGGCGTCCTGGCTGACGGGGGTGCAGGCGACACGCGAGGAATCGGGCGCCCAGACAGGGCCGTTGCAGGTCCAGTCGGCCTTCGTGACCTCGCCCGTCTTGACGTTGGCGAAGGCGAGGACGGTGTCCCAGGTCTTCGTGTCCGTGACCGTCATGTAGGCGATCCACTTGCCGTCGGGCGAGATCATCGGCTCGAGGCCGCGGGCGGAGCCGACCTTGCGCTGGCCGGAGCCGTCGTCGGCGGCGAGCCAGATCTGCTGGTTCGCGGCGCCGTCCTTCGTGTACTTGGTGAAGGCGACCAGCGCGCTCGCGCTGGCCGGAACGGCCGTGAGCGCGAGGACCGCCGCCGCGATCAGGGTCAGTCTGAGCCGCATCGGAACCTCCGGGTGCCGGGGTGGTGACGCGGGCAGCGTAGCGGCACCTCCGGGTCGCGACCCGGCCGGCGAGCGGGCTCGCCGGCGCCCGGCGCCGCCGAGCCTACTCGTCGCCCGGGACCCCGAACGACGGGGCTTCGCCGGGCCGGAGCCCGCGCGTGACGTAGCCCTCGAGCTCCGGCTGCCAGCGCTCCCAGAGCTCGCGCAGGCGTCCGACCGGATCGTCGTCGTCCCAGTCGACGCGCAGGTCGACGACGGGCCAGCCGACGCCGTCGCGCCCCACCACGAGGCCCGCGGAGCGCACCGGCCCGGCCTCGCCCCCCGCGGCGACCCCGGCCTCGAGGCCGACGAGCAGCCGCTCCGCCAGCGCGCCCTGGCCGGCCTCATGGCCGCCACGGGCGCGGTCGGGCACGTCGGGCGCGGCGAGCAGGTTGCCGGCGCTCGCCGCCGCGGGGCCCACGGCCTCGCCGACCACGCCGAGGGCGTGCTCGCCCGAGTGGATCGCGGTGCGGCCGTCGAGGTCGACGGCGACGAGCTGGCGGTAGGCGATCACGTCCGCGGGCTGCGCGACGACGACGGCGTGGACCGCGGCCTCGGGCTCCGCGCCCTCCGCGAGCCGGCTGAGGAGCAGCGGCCCGAGCCGCGGGTCGGTGACGTTCTGGGAGGCGACGGCGCCGACGCCGGGCCGGACGTGGGCGCAGCGCGCCGCGACGGCCGGGCTCGACGACATCACCGCGACGCCGCACTCGCCGGCCACCGGGTCGGCGGCGACGAGCGAGAGGGTCACGCGCCCTCTCCCTCCGGGATCACGGCGGTGACGTCGACCTCGACCAGCCAGGTCGGGCGGGCCAGCGCCACCACCACCAGCCCGGTGAAGACGGGGAAGACGCCCGGCATGCGCTCGCCGAGCACGCGGTAGACGGGCTCGCGGTGGCGGATGTCGGTCAGGTAGATCACGCACTTGACGATGTGCGCGAGCTCGGAGCCCGACTCGGCGAGCAGGAGCTCGACGTTGTCCATCACCTTGTGGGCCTGGGCGACGGGGTCGCCGACGCCGACGTCCTCACGCGTGTCGAGGTCCTGGGCGACCTGCCCGCGCAGGTAGACGACGCCGTTCGCGACCACGGCCTGGCAGAGGTCGTTCGACAGGTTCTGCTCGGGGTAGGTGTCCTTCGTGTTGAAGGGCCGGATGCGGCGATGGGTCGGCATGGGCTGCGGCGCAACCTAGCAGCCGGGAGCGCCCCCGCGAAAGGTCACAGCAGGGCGAGCGCGTCGGCGACCGGGAGCCGCCGGTACGTCTCGCGCGCCGACTTGGGCGCCACGAACAGCGTCTCGCGCCACGCCTTCATCGCCCGCTCCGCCTCCTCGTCGACCCACGGCGAGCCCGCGAACAGCACGACCTCGACGTAGCTCTCGACGACGCGGTCGGCGGTGATCGCGAGGTCGCCGCCCTCGACGCGCCCGCGCGGGTCGTAGGCGATCGCCGAGCGCAGCCGGTCGAGCGCGGAGGTGCGGGTCTGGCGCTCGAGCGCGCCGTCGCGCGGCGCGCCCGCCGGCACGACGAGGCGCGTGATCGCGCGGTCGTTGACGGCGCGCAGGACGTCCTCGGCCGCGGGGCCGGTGCGCACGTACTTGTGCCCCGGCCACCAGTCGAGCTCGCCGTAGTCCGCGACGTCCGCGTCCTGCCCGAACAGGAAGAAGTCGGCGTAGCGGTGGTAGTCGTCGCCGCGCTCGGCGCGCAGGACGTCGTAGAAGGCGGTCACCGACAGCGCCATCAGGGCGCTCGCCCCGAGCGCGTCGAGCGGGCCGCGCAGCACGATCCCGACGCGGTCGTGGCGGTCGAAGCCGGGCCAGACGTCGTCGGGGCCGCCCGGGCGGCCGTCGGCCTCGACCGCGAACGCGTCCATCTGGAGCGCCGTCGACGAGTGCATCAGGCCTCTCGGTGGCAGCAGTCCGCCGCGGAGGCGGGCCAGTCGAGGGTCGGGTTGCGGTCGAAGAAGCCGGCCGGCTCGAGCCGGAAGCCGGCCCGCGCGGCGGGCATGATCGGCCAGTCCTCGGGCCGCACGAAGTGCGTCACGCCGACCGTGTACCAGCAGACCACGTCGGTGTCCTCGATCCCGCGGTCGGCGGCCGTCCACTCGGGCAGGCCGTCCTGGTCGACGCGGCCGTACGGGTAGGTGCCGGCCGCGTTGCGCTCCTCGGGGCGGTACGGCGTCACCCACAGGGTGTGGCGGCCGAAGCCCGCGCGCCGGTAGATCGTCGCCTCGGGCCGGGCCAAAAGCGGCGTCACGCCGTGCATCGGCACGATCCGGTACGAGCGCGGCGCCCCGGCCACGGACAGCTCGTGCGGGTTGCCGACGTACCACTGGCGCGCGAGGTGGTCGTTGGCGTCGCGGGCCGCCTCGGACTCGGTGCGCAGCACCGTCGTCCTGGAGCGCCAGGCGTTGCCCTCGGGGTTGTCGGGGCCCGTCGGGACGGGCTCCGCCTCGATCTCGCGCACCGTGTTGCGCGGCCCGTCGACGTCGAGGTCGAGCCGGAAGCAGAACAGGTGCTGGTGGTGCGGGCCCGACAGGCCCTGGTCGACGAGCTGCGTGCCCTTCAGCTCCTCGCCCTCGAAGTGGGCCATCGTCGAGATGATCCCGTGCAGCTGCACCTCGAGCTCGATGTGGCCGTCGAGGCCGAAGTTCCAGCGGAAGGCGTAGTCGTAGTTGCCGACCGTGGCCATCGAGTTGACCACGAAGCGGCGCGCGCGCCGGCTCTCCACGTTGCCCGTCGCGTGGTCGGTGTGCTTCCAGAGCAGGCTGTGGTCCTCCTCGTGGAGGCAGATCGCGTTGGGGATCTCGACCACGTCGCCGTCCCCGCCCGCGAGGTGCGCGTCGAGGTAGGTGATGTCGCCGACGCAGTCGCAGCCGAGCACCAGCGAGTTGGTGCAGGCGCCGAGCCCGTACTCGCCGGCGTCGAAGTAGGTGCGCCAGTTGTGCATCGGGTGCGGGTCGCCGTAGGGCACGATCATCTCCGCGCACGAGGCGCGGTGCATGACCCGCCGCCCGCGGAAGCGCACGTCGTGCAGGACGAGGCCGTCCTGCGCCTCGAGCGACGCGGAGAACTCCCAGTCGAACCAGCGCACGCGGTTGCCGTCGACCTCGAAGGAGACGCCCTCGGGCTGCGTGATCTCGATCGGCTTGACGCCCGTCCGGGCCGGCACGGTGCCCGTGCGGTACTCGCCGTCGGCGGCCGGGATCGGCTTGGTGTCGTACTCCTCGATGGCGAGGATCTCGTGCGTGTCGAGGTCGACGAGGGCGAGCAGGCTCTCGATCGGGCGCGCGTACGAGTTCATCCCCAGCGGCCCGCGCAGGTACGGCACGGCGCGCGCGTAGCGGTGCCTGCCGTCGAGCGGGTGGCCCATGTTGGCGGAGGCGAGGACGTCGACCTGCACCGCCTCCATGTCGTCGATGCCGCGCGCGGCGAGCGCCGCGATCATCTTCGGGTCGGCCTTGACCGACTTCTCGACCGCCACGTACTCGTCGGGGGTGATCGGCGGGTAGGCGTTCGGGAACAGGCGGTCCTCCACCACGCTCCCGGCGCCGAGGTCGACCGTGATCTCGCGCACCTGCCGCGCCGCGTCGTAGATCGAGGCCCGGGCCCGGCGCGGCGGGCGCTCCCCGCCCGCGTCGACCCACGCGTGGTAGGCCTCCTTGTCTGGCTCGGCGAGGCCGATCGCGATGAAGCGGCAGCCGTCCGCGCCATCGGCCGTGCGCGCGAGCGCGGCGGCGGCGCGGATCTCGGCGGGGGTCAGGGGGTGCAGCGGGTGCAGGGCCTCGGCCATGGCCGGGATCGTCGCACACGGCGGGCCCCC
>JBEGMS010000066.1:0-4464 GCA_041182985.1 Actinomycetota bacterium | reverse complement strand
CACGCGCACGTGGCCGGTGCTCGAGATCGGCAGGAACTCGGTCAGGCCCTGCGCGATCCCGAGGATGATCGCCTCGAGCCAGCCCACGGCCGCATCATGCCAGCGCGGGTGGACCCGTCAGAGGCTCAGGGCGTGTGCAGCGCAAGCGGCGCGACCGCGGCGAGCTTGTCGAAGTCGCGGTCGCGATGCAGGACGGGCAGGCCGTGCGCGATCGCCACGGCCGCGATCAGGCAGTCGAGCGTGCGGCGCACCGCGACGCCCTGCGCGCGGCACGCGCGGGCGTACGCCGCCGCGGCCTCGTAGTCGCCAGGTGTGGTCGGGAAGGTCTGCGCGCCGGCGAGCAGCCGGCGCAACTGGCCGAGGTGATGGTCGCCGCGGGCCCCGGCCAGGACCTCCATCCGGACCGGGTCGCAGGTGGCGATCGGGACCTCCGCGGCGAGCAGCTCGCGGACGTGGATCGCCTGCGGCGATCCTGTCTGCCGCAGGTACTCGACCCACGCGGACGTGTCGACCATGATCACAGCGACCTGAATTCGCGCATCGCGTCGAGGTCGCCCTCCCAGCCGGAGCCCTCGAGCGCGAGGGCCTCCTGGGTGGACAGGGGCTCGACGGCGCACAGTCGCAGGGCCAGATTGACGGCCTCGCGCTTGGTCTGCAGGCCGTAGCGCCGCATGACCGCAGCACAGGCCACCTCGTCGATGTCGATATTGGTGCGTGCCATACACCAACAATACACCTCTGTGCGGGGAGCCGCCACCGCCTGGGTTCCGTCCATGCCGTCACGATGCCCGAGCGACAGGCCAGAGGGACGCGCCGAGCAGTGCCGGACCCGCGCGACTGTGGCGCCGAACGTGCCCGGTACCGCCCCGAACCGCGCCGCTGCGAGACCGCGTGTGACCTATCAGCGGCTCGCCCAGCGCGCCTCGACCTCGTACGGGTTGCGCGCGTACGGCTTGAAGACGTACGAGAGCGGCATCAGGGCACCCCGCTGGCGCATCTGCCAGACGTGGCAGAGCTCGTGGCGCAGGAGCTCGTCGGAGGTCTCGGCGAGGGGCCGGCGCAGGAGGATCGTCTCCGGCAGGGCGTAGCCGTCGAAGCGCCGCAGGACCGGCCCCCGGAAGAACCACGGCGCGTCGATCACGCGCACGCCCGTCGGGTCGACGGGCTCGGGGTAGAGCCCGAGGGCGTTCAGATGGTCGGCGGCGGCCCGCAGGCGCGCCGCGGCCTCCGCGCCGGGGCTCACGCGAACGACGAGAGCACGATCACCGGCGAGCCGTCCTGCAGCTCCTGCATCTGGAAGGCGTAGCGGCGCGGCTCCGTCAGGCGGTCGACGACCTGCTGCTCGGAGCTCGGCATCGACTCGACGCCGGGCACCGACGGGGGCAGCGTGCGGTCGAGGGGCTTGTCGATCTCGCCCGCGTACTGGCTCCGCTCGAAGAGCAGCGCGACGTCGGGCGGCGAGCCCTTCTTGGGCGGCAGGAAGGCGAGCACCTGCTCCACGCCCGGCACGTAGCGGAACGTGTAGAGCGCGAGCTCGAGCGCCTCGCGCCGCAGCAGCCGATCCCGCTCGACGCTGGGCCTGCCGGAGGCGATCGCGCACTGCTCGCCGAGCCCGCAGAGCACGTAGGAGACGGCGCTCCCGGCCTCGATCACGCGGATCGTCTGGTCGACGGCGCCGGCGTCGGGCTGCACCGCGATCGCGGCGAGCGGCACCCCGCCCCACGCGGGCTTCGAGGCGGTGACGGCCACGAGCTGGGCGCCGTCGGGGAGCGTGTAGCGGGCGCCGACGTGATCGGCGATCGCCTGGATCATCGTCTGGTCGGCCGTCTCCTCCGGCACGAAGGTCGACCAGGCGGGGCCCGGGTCGGGCCGCGACAGGCCGATCGCCCCGAGGAACACGATCAGGGCGATGCCCGCGACCATGCCGAGGATGCCGTAGGCGATCAGGAAGCGGCCGCGGTACGAGCGCTCGCGCACGGCCACGTGCTCGACGATCGGCTCCTCCCCCGTGCGCACCTGGTCGGGGTCGGGCTGCACGACGGGCTCCGTGTCGACCGCGGGCCGGCCCGGGCCGACGGGCGTCAGATCGTGGGCCACGCCGACTCCTCGGTGAGGTCGACCTCGGGGATCTCGAGCCCGACCGAGTCGAGCAGCTCGATCACCTCGTCGCCGTGCATCTCGCGGCGCTCGACGAGCACGTCGGCGACCTTCTCGACGCCGTCCTTGTTGTGCAGGACGACGTGGTAGGCGGCGAGGTAGGCCTGGCCGATGATCTGGGCGGCGTCCTGGCGCATGCCGGGGTCGGAGAGCACGGCCGAGATCGGGTCGCCCTGCTGGCGCGCCCCGTTCATGATCGTGGCGCCGATCCGCTGGAAACGCTCGGCGACCTTCTGGCGGGCCTCGTCCTCGTCGGCCTGCGTCGCGAACTCGCGCCCGAGGTCGATCGGGGCCGGCCCCATCGCGCACATCCCCACCATCCAGGCGGAGCGGGCGGTGGCCGACATCACGTCGCCCGCCACGCCGCGGGAGTTCTCGCCGTAGAAGACGTGCTCGGCGGCCATCGCCCCGAGCGTCCAGACGAGCCGGGCCATCTCCTCGTGGCGCCACGAGGAGAAGCGCTCCTCGGTCTCGAGGGCCTGGTGGTGGCCGAGCGTGCCGGCGCGCATCTTGATCGACAGGCGCGTCGACTCGGCGCCCTTCAGGTAGACGTGGGCGCAGACCGCGTGGCCCGCCTCGTGGATCGCGACGGCGCGCGTCTCCTCGGGCACGTACTCGATGCCGACGGCCGTGCCGGACTCGACGGTGGTGAGGGCGTCGACGATGTCGGTCCAGCCGAAGCGCTCGCGGCCCTCGTTGTGGGCGACGGTCAGGGCCATCGAGCAGACCTGCTCGATCATCGCGGGCGAGTAGCCGTTCGTGATGCGGGCGAGTTCGTCGCGGCGCTTGGGCGAGTCGAGGTCGGGCTCGTGCGCCACCTTCCCGAGGTAGAGGTCGAAGACGTCGATCCGGTCCTGCTTGGTCGGCGTGCGGAACCAGACGTGGCGGCCCATGCGGCCCGGGCGCGTGAGTGCGGGATCGAGCGCCTCGAGGGGCACGTTGCAGGCGCCGATGAAGTAGATCTGCTCGTTGGCGGGCTTCGGGCGCGGCAGCCGCAGCGGCACCCGCCAGAGCCTTCGGGGCACGATGTAGAGCGCGTCGAGGATGGTGTTGACGCGGTTGGTCAAAAAGCGCTTGCCGAAGGGCGGCGAGCCGAGGCCGTCCATCGAGACGAGGATCTGGTTGAGGGCCAGGGAGCCCCCGCCCATGCCGCCCGGGATCATGAAGGCGGCGATGCGGTTGTAGGCGCGGGCCAGGGCCGGCGGGTCGACGGCCCAGCCGGGGTCGCGCTCGAGGAAGCGCGCCTCGCGCCAGGCGGTGGTCTCGAGCACGGCGTCATTGGGGGCGTCGTAGACGTCCTCGAAGGCGAGCGGGCGCTCGCCGCCCGCGTGGCGCGGCATGCCGCCCCCGCCGAGGCTCGCGCGGCGCATGCCGACGGCGTCGATCTCGTCGATGAAGACGATGCACTGGCCGCCCCACTTGCGGGCCAGGCGCTTGGCCTTCCACATCAGAAAGCGCACGAGGACGGCGTCGATGCCGATGAAGGTGCTGGCGAAGCCCGAGCCCGGGATCGAGACGAACGGCGAGTTGAAGCCCGTGGCGATCGCCTTGGCCAGCATCGTCTTGCCCGTGCCCGGCGCGCCGAGGAAGAGCAGGCCCCGCTCGCGCTTGCCGCCCGCCTTCTCGAAGGCCTCGCCGGACTGCCACAGGGAGACGACGCGGCGCACCTCCTCCTTGGGCTCGGCCTGGCCGCGGACGTCCTCGAGGCGCACGCCCCAGTCCGCGTCGCCCGGCTCGAAGCCCTTGATCTGCGTGATGCCCATCGCCAGGAGCGGCCCGAAGAGGATCGCGAAGTTGGCGATGAACAGGAAGAAGACGAAGACGACCTGGAACAGGATCGCCGGGTTCGAGAAGATCCCGGCGGCCTGGTCGATCAGCCAGCCGAACGTCCCGAACCAGGTGATCGTCTCCCCCGCCGACGCGGTCGCCGCGCGGATCGCGAAGACCACCGTGACGATGCCGGCGATCCAGATCGCCAGGCGCACCCGCCGCGACCAGAACCAAGCCCGCTTGCGGTCGAGGGCGTCGGTCTCGCGCCGCTGCGCCGAGTCGTCGCCGTACAGCGTCGGCCAGGGCACGAGCCTGCGCAGGATGACGTCGATGACGCCGCGGGCCACGGCGACGCAGCCGATCGTGAACAGCACGCTCCAGAAGGCGCTCCACTCCTGCGCCACGTAGGCCCACAGGAAGACGCTCGGTGCGCCCATCAGGGCGACGATCGTGGCGATCCGGCCGAGCCGGCGCCAGCCGTCGGCCAGCGCCTTCGACGAGCGCGTGAACCCGCCCCGGTCGGGCGTCCCTCCCTGC
>JBEGMS010000065.1:0-4075 GCA_041182985.1 Actinomycetota bacterium | reverse complement strand
TCCTCGCGCCGGGTGAGGAGGCCGTGGCGGATCCGCCGCACCCACTCGGCGTCGTGCACGCGCTCGGCGTCCGCCCAGGTGATCGGCCCGCCCTCGCGCACCACGACGCCCGGCAGGCGCTCGACGCGCTCGCGCACGAGCCGGTACTTCTCGCGCGGGAAGCGGTTGGTCGGCGGGAGCGGGAAGTCCCAGCGGTCGTGGGTGAAGGCGATCATCTGTAACGGGGCCGTCTCCGCGGCAGGATTCGCCCGTCGGCGGGCGAAGGCGCGCACGTAATCGACGCGGGAATCATCCCGCAGGAGGCACACGGTGGAAAACGCACCTGCACGCCTGCTCGCGGAGTTCGTGGGCACGTTCGCCCTGATCTTCATCGGCGCGGGCTCCATCATGACCGCGGCCGAGCTGGCCGGCGGGGGCTATTCGCTGATCGGGATCGCGGCCGCGCACGGCTTCGTCCTCGCGGTGATGATCTCGGCGCTGGGCCACGTCTCGGGCGCGCACTTCAACCCGGCCGTCTCGCTCGGCGTCCTGATCGCGAAGCGCATCAAGCCGGTCGAGTTCGCCGCCTACGTGATCACCCAGCTGGTGGCCGCCACGATCGCGGCGCTCGCCCTGGGCGTGATCTACAACACGGCGGTCAAGGACGCGACCGGGCTCGGCACGCCGGCGATCTCCGACGGCTACAGCGTCGGGCAGGCGCTCCTCGTCGAGGGCATCCTGACCTTCTTCCTGGTCTTCACCGTGATGGCGGTGGCGGTCGACTCGCGCGGCGCCTTCAAGATCGTCGCCGGCCTGCCGATCGGCTTCGTCGTCTTCTTCGACATCCTGATGGGCGGCCCGGTGACCGGCGCCGCGATGAACCCGGCCCGCTGGTTCGGCCCCGCGCTCGTCTCGGGCAACTGGTCCGACTGGTGGGTCTACATCGTCGGCCCGCTGGTGGGCGGTGCGATCGCGGCCGCGATCTACATGGGCGTGATCCTCAAGCGCGAGAACGCGACCGCCTAGGCGCGCGAATTCGACGGGGCGTCGCCTGCGGGCGGCGCCCCGTTTCGCGTTCCGCGGGTCCTAGAGCAGGATCCGCTCGAGCAGCTCGGGCGCGCAGCCCTGCTCGATCAGGCGGACGGCCTCGTGCAGGTCGGCGTCGGAGGCCGCGATCTTCTCGGCGCGCTCGGCGTCGAGGCCCGCGCGCTCCAGCGTCTCACGGCGCCACTCCACGACGGCGTCGGAGATTCCGGTGGTCGGTGCCTGCTGTTCGGAGGTCTGTGCCATGGGCGTACATTACCCCAATCGCCCCCGGCCCTCGTGCGGCTCAACGCGGATCCGCCATCTGCGTCTAGCCTGCCCCTGTGGATGAGGCCGCGATCGAGGCCGCCGCGAATGCGGCGCAGGCGCTGGCGGGGGTCCGGCCGCAGGCCGTCGTGCCCGTCGACCAGCCCAAGCGCGGGGTCGTGTTCGTCTGCGCGCTGCCCCGGGGCGACGACCTCGGCTGGGTGGTGGTGGACGGCGCGGGGGCGCCCGTGACCGGGCGCGCGGCGGTTCGGCAGATCGTCGAGCTGGCCGCGATCTGCGAGGCCGCGGAGGAGTCGGCCGCGGCCCTGGCCGTCGACGAGGCGCTGCCCGCCCTGGCCCGCGCCTGGGAGCTCGCGCGCGAGCTCGAGGAGGCCGAGGCGGAGCTCGCGGCCCACGCGGCGTACCAGGCCGTCGAGGCGCTGCAGCCGCTCGTGCAGGGCCTGCGTGTCGCCGATCCGGGGTACCTCGACCGGCTCGCGCAGGCCGCCGCGCTCGTCGGCGACCGCTTCGACCTGCTCAAGGAGGCCGCGGGACAGGTCTCGGCGCGCCTGACGGGCCACGGCGCGGACCCGCTCGAGCCGCTCGCCACCGCGCTCTGGGCGGCGATTCGCCTGCTCTCGCGCGACGGCCCGCCGGACCGCTTCCGCGAGGGCGTGGAGACGGCTATGGGTCCGGCGCAGGCGTTCGCCGATGACGTCCTGGCCCGGTACCTTGTGCCGCTGGACGGCACCGACGACACGGGGGAGACGGCATGAGCCGAGGCATCGAGGGGCGCGTGATCGCGATCACCGGCGGCGGCAGCGGCATGGGCCGCGCGATGGCGGTCGACCTCGGCCGGCGCGGCGCGTCGATCGCGATCTGCGGCCGGCGCATGGAGCCGCTCGAGGAGACCGTCGAGCTCGTGCGCGCGGCCGGCGGGGCCTGCGCCGCCTACGCCTGCGACGTGCGCGACCCCGAGCAGGTCGACGCCTTCTTCGCCGGAGCCACCGAGGCCTTCGGCGCGCCGGACAGCCTCGTCAACAACGCGGCCGGCAACTTCATCGCTGACGCGATCGACCTCTCGCCGGGCGGCTGGCGGGTCGTGGTCGACATCGTCCTCAACGGCACCTTCTACTGCTCGCGGGCCTTCGCGCTGGGCTTCCCGCAGGCCGCGCGGGAGACGGGGTCGATCCTCAACGTGATCGCCACCTACGCCTGGACCGGCAACCCCGGCACCGCGCACTCGGCGGCCGCCAAGGCCGGCGTCTGGAACCTGACCAAGTCGCTCGCCGTGGAGTGGGCGCCGATGGGCCTGCGCGTCAACTGCATCGCGCCCGGCCCCACGGAGACGGAGGCGGCCTCCGCGAACCTGTTCCCGACGGACCAGATCCGCGACGCGATGACCTCCGAGATCCCGCTGCGGCGCTTCGCCACCCTCGAGGACATCACCGACGCCGCGCGCTTCCTGCTCTCCGACGAGGCCGCCTACGTGACGGGCGAGACGCTGACCGTCGACGGCGGCGAGTCGCTGCCGCTGGGGATGTTCCGGCACTCGCCGACCACGCCGAAGGGCTAGCGGCTCACGGCGCGGCGGCGCCGTCGAGCAGGGTGGAGAGCACGAGGCGCGAGCCGTCCAGGGGCGCGATGCGACCGGCCTCGATGCCCTCCCAGGCTGCGACGACCAGCCAGAACCAGGCGTCGCCGACCCACAGCGCCGGCAGGTCGGGACGGACCCGGCCGTCGGCCTGCGCGCGGCGGATGGCGTCGGTCATGACGCGATCGATCCGCGCCCAGCGCTCGCGCAGGTCCTCGTCGTCGTCGAGCGAGCGCTCGCGCAGGAGGTAGCCGAGGCGCGAGCCGAGCGGCATCATCGCGTCCGTCAGGTCGGCGAGGGCCTCGACCGGGTGGCGGTCCGGGTCGCCGATCCCCGCCGCCGCGATCGCCGCGTCGGTCCGGTCGAGGGCGTCATCGGCGAGGGCGCGCAGGAGCTCCTCGCGGGTCGCGTAGCGCGTGAACAGCGTCGTGCGGCTGATGCCCGCGGCGCGGGCGACGTCGGCGAGGGTCGCGCCGGGGTTGGCGGCGAGGACGCGGGAGGCGGCGTCGAGGATCGCGTCGGTCGAGACGGCCATCTCCGCAATGATAACACTCCTGTTCGGAACTGAACATCACTGTTAGGATGGCGCCGTGGCCGCCGCCCGCACCGACATCCGCTGGGGCCCGGTCGTCCTGCTCGAGTCGGCCAACGTGCTGTCCGGGATCGGCAACGGCATCGTCGTGATCGCGATCCCCCTGCTGGTCCTGCGCGAGACGGGCTCGGCGGCCCTGTACGGCGTCATCGCGGTGCTCGCCGTCCTGCCGAGCCTCATCGCGCTGCCCTTCATCGGCGCGATGATCGACCGCTACGGCCCCCGCTGGAACAGCGTCGCCTCCGACCTCGCCTCGGCGGCGTCCGTGCTCGCGCTGCCGCTCCTGCTCGCGTTCGACCTCCTCTCCGTGCCGCTGATCGTGGCCCTCGCCGTCCTCGGCGCCGTGATCGACCCGGCCGGCTACACCGCCCGCAAGGCGGCGATCGCGCCCGTCGCGCGCGCCTCGCGCGTGCGCGCGGACTCCGTCAACGGGGTGCACGACGCGCTGTTCGGCCTCGGCTGGGCCGGCGGCCCGCCGCTCGGGGCGCTGCTCGTGGCCGCCGGCGGCGCCTCCGCGGCGTTCCTCGTCGCGGGCGGGCTCGGCCTCGCCGCCGCGGCCGCGATGGCCTGCCTGCGCGCCGCCGGCCGCCCGGAGGCTCCCGCCGGGGGCACGGCGGCCG
>JBEGMS010000064.1:0-3413 GCA_041182985.1 Actinomycetota bacterium | reverse complement strand
GCGACGGCGTGCGCACGCCCTACGCCATCACCGACGAGACCGTGCTCGACCTGTGCGCGATCGTCTGCGGAGGCATCCGCCGCGAGACCGAGGGCCTCGCGGACGCGCTGCGGGGCTAGGCCTCGCCGCCGAGCAGGTTGCGGACGTCGTGTTCAGCGCACGCGGCGACAAACGCGCTGAAATCGGGACTCAGTCGCATGGTCATAGCCATACGCCTCGTTTCGCAGGTCGGTCACGTGGGAGATCCGCTCCTCCATGGTCCGCGCCGCCCAGTACTCGGCATCCGATCGATCCGGGTCGTGCAACGAGCGCCGTACGACCGCCTTCTCGATCCCGTCGCGCATACGCGCATCGTACCGGCCAGCGCGTACGATCCCGCCGTGCCCGCCTACCTCTGGCAGCCCTCTGCGGACGTCGTCGACGCCGCCCAGTCGACGGAGCTGGCCCGCCACCTCGGGCTCGCGTCGTACGCGGAGCTGCTCGAGCGGTCGGTGGCCGACCCGGCCGGGTTCTGGGACGCCGCCGTGCGCTGGCTCGATCTCGCCTGGGAGCGCGAGTGGGACACCGTGATCGACGACGCCGACGGCATCGCCTGGGCGCGCTGGTTCGCGGGCGGCCGCCTCAACCTCGCCTGGTCCTGCGTCGGCCGCCACGCCGAGGGGGAGGCGGCGGACCGCATCGCGCTCGTGGTCGAGCACGAGGACGGCGCCGTCGAGGAGCACACCTACGCCGAGCTGTGGGCCGAGACGCGGCGGCTCGGTGCCGCCCTCGCGCGCCTCGGCGTGCAGCCCGGCGACCGCGTCGCCCTCGTCCTGCCGATGGGCCTCGAGGCCGTCGCGACGCTCTACGCCTGCGCCCTGATCGGCGCGATCGGCGTGCCGATCTTCTCGGGCTTCTCGGCGCAGGCGATCGCCACCCGCCTCGCCGACTGCGCGGTCCGGGCCGTGGTCGCCCAGGACCGCACGATCCGCCGCGGCCGGACCGTGCCCGTCCGGGAGACCGTCGAGGCCGCCGTCGACCTGGCCCCCGTCGCGCACGTGGTCGTGGTCGGCGGCGCGGGCCACCCCCACCACGACTACCGGGCGCTCGTCGACCGCGAGGACCCGGCCGACTGCCCCGTGCTCTGGGTCGAGTCGGAGACGCCCGTCCTCGTCTGCTACACGTCGGGCACGACCGGCCAGCCCAAGGGCGCGGTCCACGTCCACGGCGGGCTGCTCGCCAAGCTCGCCCTCGAGGCGCGCCTGGCCTGCGACCTGCGCGACGGCGACCGGGCGATGTGGTTCACCGACATGGGCTGGATCATGGGCCCCTGGATCACGATCGGCGTGCACGCCGCCGGGCAGACGATGGTCTGCTTCGACGGCGCCCCCGACTGGCCCGGCCCCGACCGCCTCTGGCGGCTCGCCGAGCGCCACCGGCTGACCTTCCTCGGCGTCTCCCCGACCCTCGTGCGAGCGCTCTCGGCCCACGGCGACGACCTGCCCCGCGCCGCCGACCTGTCCGCCCTGCGCGCCTTCGGGTCCACCGGCGAGCCCTGGAACCCCGAGCCCTACACCTGGCTCTTCGACGTCGTCGGCGGCGGAACGAAGCCGATCATCAACATCTCGGGCGGCACCGAGATCGGCGCGGTCATCCTCGGATGCGACGTCACGATGCCGCTCGCCGCCTGCTCGCTCGGCCGGCCCGTGCCCGGCATGGCCGTCGACGTCCTCGACCCCGACGGGGCGTCCCTGACCGACCAGGTCGGCGAGCTCGTGATCCGCGCGCCCTTCCCGAGCATGACGCGGGGCCTCTGGAACGCCCCCGACCGCTACCTCGAGGCGTACTGGTCGCGCTACCCGGGCATCTGGACGCACGGCGACTGGGCGACCCGCACCGCCGAGGGCTCCTGGTACCTGCACGGGCGCTCCGACGACACCCTCAACGTCGCCGGCAAGCGCGTCGGCCCGACCGAGTTCGAGTCGGCGCTCGTCGCCGACCCCGCCGTCACCGAGGCCTGCGCCGTCGGGCTGCCCCACCCCGTCAAGGGCGAGGCCGTCCACTGCCTCGTCGTGCTCGCCCCCGGCGCCGCCCTCGACGAGGGGACGGAGGACCGCCTGCGCGGCCTCCTCGAGGCCGACCTCGGGCCCGCCTTCCGGCCCGAGCGGATCCTCGCCGCCCCCGAGCTGCCCAAGACCCGCAGCCAGAAGGTCATGCGCCGGGCCGTCCGCGCCGCCCTCCTCGGCGAGGACGCGGGCGACCTCTCCACCCTGGAGAACCCGGGCGCGCTCGAGGCGATCGCCGCCCTGCGCTGACCCCCGGGCGATGGCAGGATGGGCGCGATGCCCCGCGAACCCCTGCCCATGCGCCGCATCGCGACCCTGCTCGCCGTCGCCCTGCTCCCGATCCTCCCCGCGAGCGCGCTCGCCCGGGGCCCGGGCACGACGATCTCGCCGATCCCGAAGGACGTGCGCGCCGAGATGGTCGGGGTCTCCTGGAAGCCGGGCTGCCCCGTCGGCCTCAAGGACCTGCGGCTGGTCACGACGACGCACAGGACCCCCGACGGCGGCACCGCCACCGGGCGGCTGGTCGTGCACCGCGACGCCGCCCCCGCGGTCAAGCGGGTGCTGCAGCGGCTCTGGGACGCCGGCTACCCGATCGCGAGGATGCGCCTGATCGACGCCTACGGGGGCGACGACTGGGAGTCGATCGAGGACAACAACACCTCCGCCTTCAACTGCCGCCGCGCGACGGGATCGGGCAGCTGGTCGAACCACGCCTACGGGCGCGCGATCGACATCAACCCGATCCAGAACCCGTACGTCTCGGGCGGCCGGGTCTACCACGACGCCTCGTGGCGCTTCATCAAGCGCTCGAAGCGGCTCAGCCCGATGGTGATCATGCCCGGCGACGCGGTGGTGCGGGCCTTCGAGGCGGAGGGCTGGGGCTGGGGCGGCACCTGGTCCGACCCGAAGGACTACCAGCACTTCTCCGCCAACGGGCGCTGAGCGCCCCGGGCGGCTACGCTGCCCCCCGACGCGACGAGGAGGCCGGAAGATGGCGCGCACGGGGTTCGTCTGGGATGAGCGGTACGTCTGGTTCGACAGCCGCGGGTACCACGACTGGCTGCCCGCCGAGGCGCTGTTCCAGCCGATGCCAAGCCCGGAGACCCCGGAGGGCAAGCGCCGCTTCAAGAACCTGCTCGACGCCGCCGGCATCACGCCGCAGCTCGTCACCATCCCGCCGCGGATGGCCACCCGCGCGGAGATCGAGCGCCTGCACGACCCGGCCTACATCGACCGCATCCAGCAGCTCTCCGACACGACCGGCGGCGACGCCGGCGAGGAGACCCCGTTCGGGCCGGGCGGCTACGAGATCGCCCTGCTCGCCGCCGGCGGGGCGATGAACGCCGTGCGCGCGGTGGTCGAGGGCGA
>JBEGMS010000063.1:0-5593 GCA_041182985.1 Actinomycetota bacterium | reverse complement strand
CGCTTGGGCTTCGCCTCGGCGCCCTCCTCCTCGCCCGTCGCGGCCGCATCGGCCTCCACGTCGGGCTCCTCGGCCTCGGGCGGGGCGTCGAGCGGCACCGTCTCCTCGCCGATCCGCGCCGTCACGTCGACGGTCGGCGACTCGATCGTGCGGGACGGGGTGCGGCTGCGCTTGCCCTTGCGCTTGCGCTCCTCGAGGTCGACGCGCTCGCCGACGAGCCGCGGCGGCTCGTGGACGTCGCTCTTCGGGTCCGTCATGCGGATCATCTCCTCCTCGGAGATGGGCGTGGCGGACAGGAGCACGGCGTGGCCCTCGAGCCGGCCGACGCGCTCCACCTTGACCGTGTGGCGCTCGCCGAGGTACGGGCCCGCGCCGGCCACGACGAGGCGGTAGCCGCCGTCGAGCAGGGCGACCGCGTCGGCGGCCTGGTACATGTGCGGCTCGGCGAGGTCGACCTCGAACTCCTGGCCGACCTCGACGGGGATCGCGTCCTCCAGGATCTCCTTGACGCTGCCGTGCTTGAGCGACTCGCAGCGCTCGCGCGGCACGTCGTCCCGGGCGACGATCGAGAAGTGCTTGCCCGTCTCGCGCTCGAGCTCCTCGAGCCGGCGGCCGCCGGGGCCGAGCATGCGCGCGGCGACGGCGCTGTTGGCCTCGACGAGGAACGCCTCCGAGCCGGTCGTCTGGGCCCAGCGGCGCAGCATGCGCAGGTTGTCGAGGGCCAGCGTCTCGTCGGACAGGACGCGCCCCTCGCCCGCGCAGCACGGGCACTCCGAGGTCATGATCTCGCGCACGCCGTCCGTCACGTTCTGGCGCGTCATCTCGACGAGCCCGAGCGGGCTGATCGAGACCAGGTAGACCTTGGAGCGGTCCTTCGCGAGCTCCTCCTTGAGCGCGTCGATGACCGCGTCGCGGTTCGTCTTGGACTCCATGTCGACGAAGTCGATGACGATGATCCCGCCGAGGTCGCGCAGCCTGAGCTGGCGCACGACCTCGCGGGCCGCCTCGAGGTTGTTGTGCACGATCGTGTCCTCGAGCCGCCCCTTGCCGACGAACCGGCCGGTGTTGACGTCGACGATCGTGAACGCCTCGGCGTAGTCGAACAGGAGGTAGCCGCCGGAGGGCAGGTCGACGCGTCGCTTGAGGGTCGACTCGATCGCCGAGTCGACGCCGTAGCGGCGCAGGAGCTCGGTCTGCGCGGTGTGGCGCTTGACCCGGTCGACGAGCTCGGGACTGCGCTCCTGCACGTACGAGACGATCGCGTCGTAGGTGGCCTCGTCGTCGACGATCAGCTCGTCGACGTCGACGCGGAAGTCGTCGCGCACGAGGCTCAGCGCGATGTCGGCCTCGGCGTGGATCAGGGACGGCGCCGACGCGGTCTTGATGCGGTCGAGGATGCCCTCCCACTGGTCCTCGAGCAGGTCGAGGTCGCGCTGGAGCTCGGCGAGCTCGGCGCCGCGGGCGGCCGTGCGCACGATCAGGCCGCCGCCGAGGCGCGGCTTGAGCTGCTTGACGAGGTCGCGCAGGCGGTCGCGCTCGCCGTCGGACAGGCGCTTCGAGACGCCGCCGCCCTCGCCGTCGGGCACGTAGACGAGGAAGCGGCCCGCGAGCGAGATGTCCATCGTGACGCGGGCGCCCTTGGTCTTCATCGGGTCCTTCGTGACCTGCACGAGCAGCGACTGGCCGCCCTTGACGAGGTCCTGGATGCGCTTCGACCGGCGCGCGCGCTGGTCGAGGCCCTCGATGCGGATCTCGGCGACGTGCAGGAAGGCGTTCTTATCGAGGCCCGCGTCGACGAACGCGGCCTCCATGCCCGGCAGGACGGTGTCGACCTTCGCCAGGTAGATGTTGCCGAGGAGCGACTTGCGCTCCTCCCGCTCGATGTACGTCTCGACGACGCGCTCGTCCTCCACGAGGGCGGCCTTCGTCTCGTACGGATCGGCGGAGATCAGGATCTTCTTCATGGGGTCTCCGTGGCCCCCACGCGCGCCTTCCGCGGCGCCGTGTGGACCTGTAGTCGGGTGATGGCCGCCCGTCCGAGGTCGGCGTCCGCGCACGCCTGGAGCGCGCGGGCGACCTCGTCGGGCTTGGCCGAGCCATCCTCCAGGATGGCGATGCGGACATGGACCGCCCCGTCCTCGACCGTCGGGTCGGGGGCGAAGCGCCGGACGTCGATCTGGCGGCGGCCCTTCGGGCCGGACCGCTCGACCACGAGCTCGGGGGCGGCGCGGTAGGCCGCGCAGGCCCCCTCGAGCTCGCTCGCTCCCGCCGTGAAGGCGAGGCGGTAGCTCGCGCCCGTGACGTCGGTCCTCGGACCGGCGGGGGCGCAGGACAACGGGACGACGCCGCGCGGGCAGGTCGCGGCGAGCCGCTCCAGCACCTGCGCGGGGTCGAGGTCCTCGCCGACCAGGTCGATGGCGAGGTGCTCGTCCTCGGACGCGACGCCGACGCCGCGGGCGAGCGCCAGCGAGATCACCGGCTTGGGGCGCATCCCCTGCGAGAGGGAGACCTCGTAGCCGGCGCGCCGGAGCGCGGCGAGCAGGACGTCGACCATCTCGAGATGGCTGAGGAAGCGGGCGCGGTCGCGCACCGCCAGGCGCAGCTCCAGCCTCAACGCGCCGTGATCCCGCGGACGACCGGCATCAGGCCTCCACCAGGCGGTTGCGGACGGGGCCGACGCAGGCGCCGCAATCGGTGCAGCCATCCCATCGGCAGTCCCCCGTCGGCCGCTCGGCGCGACTCTGGTACCACTCGTCCAGCAGGAACTCCTTGCTCACGCCGCTGCGCACGTGGTCCCACGGCAGCGGGTCGAGGGGGCCGCGCTCGCGCGTCGCCTCCACCTCGAGGTCGCGGCCGGCGGCGCCGAAGGCGGCGCGCCAGACGTCCTCGCGGTGGTGCTCCGTCCAGGCGTCGAAGCGCGCTCCCGCGCGCCACGCCGCCTCGAGCACGTCCCCGGTGATCGCGTCCCCACGGCCGATCGCAGCCTCGAGCAGCGAGGTGCGGACGTCGTGGAGCGACAGCTTCAGCTGGCGGCCCCGGAGCGCGCGCCGCAGATAGTCCTGCTTGACGCGCAGCTGGTCGGGCGGCGCCATGCCGTCCCACTGGAACGGCGTGTGCGGCTTGGGCACGAAGTTGGAGACCGAGACGTGGACGGTGAAGCGCCCGCCCTCGCCGTGGTGGCGGCGCCCGATCTCCCGCGCCCGGTAGCCGAGGTCGGCGATCCCCTGGACCTCCTCGAAGGTCTCGAGGGGGAGGCCGATCATGAAGTACATCTTCAGGCTCGTGTAGCCCGCCGCGAAGGCGGCGTCGATCGCCTTCTCGATCATCTCGTCGGTGATCGTCTTGCAGATGATGTCGCGCATCCGCTGGGTCGCCGCCTCGGGCGCCAGCGTGATCGAGCGCTGCCGGCCGTTGGCGGCCGCCGACAGGGCCACGGGTCCCGTGTCGACCCGGTTCGAGGGCAGGGACAGGTGCAGGTCGGGCTTGGCCGCCTTGATGTCCCGGATCGCCCGCTCCACGCCCGTGTAGTCGCTCGTGGCGAGGCTGGTCAGGGACAGCTCGTCGTAGCCGGTGCAGCCGAGCTGCTCGAGGCCGACCCGCACGACGTCCTCCACGGAGCGCTCGCGGACCGGCCGGTACCACGTGCCCGCGTGGCAGAAGCGGCAGCCGCGCGTGCAGCCCCGCATCACCTCGACCGACGCCCGCGAGAAGATCGCGCTCGCGTAGGGCACGACCGGGCTCGTCGGGGCGGTGTCGATCGCGAAGTCCCGGAAGATCGCCCGCTCGACCGGCAGGTCGCCCTGCTCGGGCAGGTACAGGTAGGGCAGCTCGCCGAGCAGGCGCAGCCGCTCGGCCCGGTCGGGCGTCGACTCGAGGATCGCGACGATGCGGTCCATCCCCTCCTCCGCCTCGCCCATGAAGAAGGCGTCGACGAAGCGGGCCAGCGGCATCGGGTTCGAGGCGCTCGGGCCGCCGGCCAGCACGATCGGGTCGCCCTGCCGGCGCGCCGCCGCGTGCAGCGGGATGCCGGCCAGGTCGATCAGCTCGAGCACGTTCGAGTAGGTCAGCTCGGCCTGCAGCGTGATGCCGAGCAGGTCGCAGTCGGCGACCGGCCGCCAGGTCTCGAGCGTGAACAGCGGCACGCCCTCGCGGCGCATGGCGTCGGCCATGTCGGGCCACGGGCAGTAGACCCGCTCGGCGGCCGCCGGGGTGCGGTCGTTGACGAGGCCGTAGAGGATCTGCAGGGCCTGGTTCGAGATGCCCACCTCGTACGCGTCGGGGTAGGCCAGGGCGATGCGGACGGCCGCGTCCGGCTTGACCGTCTCGTTCGTCTCGCCGCCGATGTAGCGGGACGGCTTCTCGACGGAGCCGAGCAGATCCTCGATCCGCACTTGGAGGTCGTGCTGCTCCACGGACGGCATTCTACCCGGGGGCGGCGTTCGACCGGTCAGGCGCCCTCCGGCGGGGGCTCCGCCGGATCCCGCCGCCCCCTGCCGCGCCGGCCCGTCCAGGCCGGCTCGAGCGCGTCGCGCGGCAGCGCGCGGGCGCCCACGGCGAGCGCGAGGCCGATCGCCACGAGGTTCGTGATCGTGTTCGAGCCGCCGTAGGTCATGAAGGGCAGCGGGATGCCCGTGGTGGGCGCGATCCCGAGCACCATCCCGACGTTGATCGCGACCTGCGTGATCAGCATCCCGAACACGCCGGCCGCGATGAACGACTCCTCGAGGGTGCGCGCCCGCGGCACGATCCGCCCGATCCGCCACAGGCAGAACAGGTACAGGAGCAGGGCGACCGCCGCGCCCGCGAAGCCGCGGTCCTCGCCGACCACCGCGAACACGAAGTCGGTGTGGTGCTCGGGCAGGAACGAGCCCGCGGTCTGGCTGACGCCCTCGCCGCGGCCGGTCAGCCCGCCCGACCCGATCGCGATCTTCGCCTGCTGGGCCTGGTAGGCGGCGGGGCTGTCGCCCTCGGGGTCGAGGAAGGCCACGATCCGCTCCGTCTGGTAGGGACGCAGGAGCGGCAGGCCGATCGAGGGCAGCACGCCGAGCACGACGACCACCACCCCGACCCCGATCGCGCCGAGCACGGCCACGATCCGGCCGGGCAGGCCCGCCACCACGAGCAGCGTCAGGGCGATCGCGATGTAGACGATGGAGGTGCCGAGGTCCGGCTGGATGAACACCAGCGCGAACGGCGGGAGCATCACGAGCACGACGCGCAGCACCATCCCCCAGCCCCGGATCCCGCGCCGCACGCAGTCGGCGAGGATCACGGACACGCAGACGATCATCGCGACCTTGCCGATCTCCGACGGCTGCAGCGTGAAGAAGGGCAGCGGGATCCAGCGCTGCGAGCCGCGCGCCGCGGAGAAGCCGAGCACGATGATCAGGAGGCCGATCGTGCCGCCGTAGATGATCCAGAACAGGCGCCGGTAGACGCGCGGGTCGACCAGCACGGCGACCGCGGCGAGCGTCAGGCCGAGCGCGATGTAGATGATGTGGCGGCGGACGAAGTAGCCGGGGTCGCCGAGGAAGTCGGACTGGGTGACGGCGCGCACGGCCTGCTCGCCGATCACGAGCAGGAGGCCGACGGC
>JBEGMS010000062.1:0-4847 GCA_041182985.1 Actinomycetota bacterium | reverse complement strand
CCTCCGCAACCGGGACTACGGCACGAACGTCGTGGCCGGCGTCACGCCGGGCCGCGCCGGGCAGGACGTCGAGGGCATCCCGGTCTTCGACTCCGTCGCGGACGCGGTCGACCGGGCCGGGGCGAACACGTCGCTCGTCGTCGTGCCGCCGCGCTTCGCCGCCGAGGCGATCCTCGAGGCCGCCGACGCCGGCATCGGGCAGATCGTCTGCATCACCGAGGGCATCCCCGCCCACGACATGCTCGAGGTCTACCACTACGTGCGCCCGCGCGGCATCCGCCTGCTCGGGCCCAACTGCCCCGGCGCGCTCTCGCCCGGGATCGCCAACATCGGCATCATCCCCGCCGAGGTGTTCTCGCCCGGCCCGATCGGCCTCGTGTCGCGCTCCGGCACGCTCACGTACCAGATCGGCGGCGAGCTGGCCGCCGCGGGCCTCGGCAACTCGACGATCATCGGCATCGGCGGCGACCCCGTGATCGGCACCTCGTTCATCGACGCCCTCGACCTCTTCCAGGCCGACCCCGAGACCGAGTTCATCGTGATGGTGGGCGAGATCGGCGGCACCGACGAGGAGAAGGCGGCGGAGGTGATCGCCGAGCGGATCACGAAGCCGGTGGTCGCCTACATCGCCGGCTTCGAGGCGCCGCCCGGGAAGACGATGGGCCACGCCGGCGCGATCATCTCCGGCTCGTCGGGCACCGCGGCCGCGAAGAAGGCCGCGCTCGAGGCGAGGGGCGTGCCCGTCGGCACGAACCCGACAGAGGCCGCGCGCCTCGTCGTCGAGCGCCTCGGCGCCTGATCCCGGCCGCCGTCGCGCCCTGCGCGAAGCGTTCGTAGACTGCGCACCATGGCCACCATCTCCTTCGCACGCGGCGTTCCGTCCGCAGACCTCCTGCCCGTCGCCGAGCTCCAGGCGGCGATCGCCCGCGCGATGGAGAAGGACGCGACGGGGATGCTGCTCTACGGCGACCCGATGGGCTACGCGCCGCTGCGCGAGTGGGTCGGCCAGCGCTGGGGCCACGACCCCGCCGGCGTCTTCGTCACGAACGGCTCGCTGCAGGCGTTCGCCCTGCTCGCCGAGATGCTGTTCGCGGGCTCGGGCGGCCGCGCCGCCGTCGAGGCCCCGACCTACGACCGCACGATCCTCACGCTCAAGCGCTTCGGCGCCACGGTCGACGCCTACCCCCTCACGGAGGACGGCATCGACGTCGACCAGCTCGAGGCGGCGATCGCCGCGGGCCGCGCCCCGGGCCTCGTCTACATCATCCCCAACTTCCAGAACCCCGCCGGCAACGTCACCACCCTGGCCGTCCGCCAGCGCCTGGTCGACCTCGCCGCCGAGCACGGCTTCTGGCTGTTCGAGGACGACCCCTACGGCGACCTGCGCTTCTCCGGCGAGGATGTGCCCCGCATGTACGACCTCGACACGGCCGGGCGCGTGATCTACTCGACGTCGTTCACGAAGACGGTCGCCCCGGGCGTGCGCGCCGGCGCGCTGCTCCTGCCCGAGGAGCTGCGCAAGGGGATGGCCTACATCGCCAACCAGACCTACATCGGGGCCGTCCACTTCGCCCACGCCGCCGTCGCCGAGTACTGCGCGGCCGGCGACTTCGACCGCGGCCTCGCGCGCGTCCGGCCGCAGCTCGAGGAGCGCAAGGACGCCCTCGTCGCGGCGCTCGTGCAGCACCTCGGCGGCCGCTTCGCGTTCCGGGCGCCGGAGGGCGGCTACTTCCTCTGGGGCCGGCTCGACGGCGTCGACACGGATGCGCTCCTGCCGCGGGCCACGGAGGCCGGCGTGCCGTTCGTGAAGGGCTCGGACTTCTTCGTCGACGGCTCGGGCACCGACCACCTGCGCCTCGCCTTCTCCGCGGTCAAGCCCGAGGAGATGGACGAGGGCGTCGCCCGCCTCGCGGCGCTGCTCTAGCCCGCGCGGCGCCGGCGGCGGCCGGCCCAGAGCGCCCCGATCGCGCCCAGCACGATCCCGATCGCGACGCTCGCCAGCATCAGCCAGATCAGCGACGTCTCGGTCGAGAAGGCGACGAACGAGACCTCGACGGCACGCGTGTTGAGGAGCGCGAACGCGAGCAGGTAGACCAGCACGACCGCGAACACGACGAGCAGGATGTACGGGCGGCGGTCGCCCTTCGGCTTCGGCGTGGACTCCACGGCCGCCACCGTACCGGGTTCAGGCCGTGTGGGCCGCCACCGGTGCCGCCGGGCGCTCGACGAGCGGGGCCTGGACGGGAGGCGTCAGGCCGGCCTTGGACGACGGCCGGAAGGTCGCGCAGATCTCCGTGCGCGGCAGCGCGCACAGGTCGAGAACGCGGAAGTGGCAGTCTGCGCACGTGCGTGCCTGGCCCACGCTCAGCTCCTCAGGGTCGTACGTCGGTGCCGCTGGACGTCCCGTCCGTGCGACAAGGGGCACGTTACGGAGCGGTGAACCGGAGGGCAAGCGGCGAAGCGGTGTTTTCCCCGCAAAATGCGGGGAAAACACGGATCAGGCGGCCGCGGCCCGGGTGATCGCGGCGAGCGCCTCGTCGAAGGTCCCGACGGCGACGACGTCGACGCGGTCGGGCGCCGCCGCGGCCGCCGTGCGGTAGTTGTCCCGGGGGACGAGGAACAGGTCGGCGTCGACCCGGCCGGCGCCGATCGCCTTCTGCGCGGTGCCGCCGACGCTGCCGACCTCCCCCTTCTCGGAGAGCGTGCCCGTGGCCGCGACCTTGAGGCCGCCGAGATTCGCGTAGTCCTTCCCGGCGCTGTAGATCTGGAGCGCGAAGGCGAGGCCGGCGGAGGGCCCGCCGACGCCGTCGACGGAGTACTCGACCGTCCGCTCGGCCGAGACCGTGCGGGCCTCGCTCGGGACGATCCCGAGCAGCGCCTCGCCCTTCGGTCCGCGCATCGTCGTGGTCGCCACCGCCACGGGCTCGTCCTCGTGGGGCCGCCGCAGCTCGAGCTCGATCGCCGCGTCGGGCCCGACCCGGCCGACGGCCGCGCGCAGCGCCGCCGTGGTGACGATCGGGGTGCCGTCGACCCGCACGATCACGTCGCCGATCTGCGCCCCGTCGGCGAGGATCGGCGCCTGCGGGTCCATCCCGACGATGCGCACGCCCGCGGGGCGCACGTCGACCTCCTCGCCGAGCGCGCGCAGCGCGACGATCTCCGCGTTGACCTGGGAGGCGTCCATCGACACGGCCTCGAGCCGGGAGCGGTCCTCCTCGCGCTCGCCCGGGCTGATCAGCGCGTGGCGCGGCACGATCTCGCCGCCGCCGTCGATCCCGAACCAGGTCTCCCAGACGGTCGCGTGCCGGATCCCCACGGTCGAGAACCAGACGGACCCCGCACCGTCGGGGGCCTTGGGCTGGTCCTCGAGGGTGACGGCGCCGAGGGCGGGCTGGGCGGAGCGCGGCACGAACGCGAAGTCATCGCTCCGGGCGCTCAGGGCCCAGACCAGCGTGCCCGCGACGATCGCGAGCAGGACGGCGGCGAGGGTGAGGACGACCTTCAGGGAGCGCGGCATCTCGTCTGGGGGTTCGCGCGGCGCGGCCGCGCGGCGCGCCTCCGATTCTACGGCCGCCCCGTCGGCGGTAGAGTGATCCGCCATGCACGTCCCCTCCGACCCGCTCGCGACGCCCCGCTTCACGGGGCCGCGCACGTTCGCGCGGCTGCCGCACCTGCCCGATGCGGACGACGCCGACGTGATGGTGTTCGGGATGCCGTGGGACGGCTCGACGACGTTCCGGTCGGGGGCCCGCATGGGACCGGAGGCGATCCGCTCGGCGTCGGCGCTCCTGCGCCCGTACAACCCGGCGCTCGACGTGATGGTGTTCGGGGCCCTGTCGATGGTCGACGCGGGCGATGCCCCGACCGTGCCGGGCTACATCGAGGAGACCATGCCGCGCATCGAGGCGTTCGTCGCGGCGATCCTCGCGCGCGGCGCGGTGCCGGTCGGCATGGGCGGGGACCACTCGGTCACGCTCGCCGAGCTGCGCGCCCTGCATGCCGTCCACGGTCCCGTGGCCCTCGTGCAGTTCGACGCGCACCACGACCTCTGGGACCGCTACTTCGGGCTGCCGTACAACCACGGCACCGTCATCCGCCGCGCGATCGAGGAGGGGCTGATCGATCCGGCCCGCTCCTTCACCGGCGGCCAGCGCGGCTCCCTCTACGGCCCCGAGGACGAGCGGATCGCCGCCGACCTCGGGATGCTGCTCGTGCCGTGGCGCGAGCTGCGCCACTGGGAGCCCGCCCGGCTCGCGGAGACCATCCGCCAGCGCGCCGGCGACGCCCCGGTCTTCCTGTCGTTCGACATCGACTTCCTGGACCCGGGCCTCGCGCCCGGCACGGGCACCCCCGAGGCGGGCGGCCCGCGCGGCGACGAGGCGCTCGACTGCGTGCGCGCCCTCGCCGGCCTCAACCTGGTCGGCGCGGACGTCGTCGAGGTCGCGCCGCAGTACGACGGGCCCGGGCAGGCGACCAGCCGCTCGACGAGGGCGTCGTCGACGGGGTGGCCGGCCTGGCGGGCGAAGGCCGCGAGGATCCGGAAGCCGAGCGGCGTGAGCACGCTCTCGGGGTGGAACTGCACGCCCTCGATCGGGAGCGTGCGATGGCGCAGGCCCATGATCAGACCGTCCGGCAGGCGCGCCGAGACGATCAGCTCGCCGTCGGCGACGGGTTCGTCGGCCGCCAGCGCGTGGTAGCGGCCGGCGTCGAACGGCGACGGCAGCCCGGCGAGGAGGCCGCGGCCGTCGTGCTCGACGGGGGCGGCGCGCCCGTGCATGGCGTTGGCGTTCGGGGCGACGCGCACGCCGAACGCGACGGCGATGCACTGGTGGCCGAGGCAGATCCCG
>JBEGMS010000061.1:0-11925 GCA_041182985.1 Actinomycetota bacterium | reverse complement strand
ACCTCGCGCTCGCGCGCAACGGGCTGATGGCGGGGATCGTGATCGACGAGAACCGCCCCGACTACGGCGTCGGCGACTTCCTCGTGCGCGGGCTCGTCGGCGTGGAGGCCGCGACGGGCGGTCTCGCCGTGCAGGCGCTGCCCCGCGTCGGGCAGACGTTCCGCTTCCACGTGCGCGATGCCGCGGGGGCCGACGGCGACCTGCGACGCGCGCTCGGCGAACGGGGCGCGGATGCGGGCGCGGCGCTGCTCTTCGCCTGCAACGGGCGCGGGCGGCGGATGTTCGGGGAGGACCACCACGACGCCCGCGTGGTCGACGAGCTGCTCGGGGTGCCCGTGGCCGGGGCGTTCTGCCAGGGCGAGCTCGGCCCGGTCGCGGGGGCGAACCACGTCCACGCCTTCACCGCGACGCTGGCCGTGCTGCCCCCGGCCTGAAGCGATGCTCCCTTCCCGCAAACAATATGGGTACTACGGTAAGTGTTTCTACACGCTTTGGGGTAGGTCATTGTGCCGAAACCGCATACCTATGCGGAAATCCCTGCAGCCGACGTACGGGTTCGCGTGTATACATAATCCGATGCGCGCGGTACAGTTTCCGACCACGCGGCAGATTCCGCCCGAGCATGGAAGGACGACCCCAGATGAGCAACGCGACGCAGGCGCTACCCGGATTCCTCGAGTCGGTCCGGGTCGCCGACCGGGCGCTGCTCGACGTGGCCCGCACGCGCCGGCTGCGGCCGATGGAGGCCTACCTGCTCCTGATCATGCTCGACGAGGGCGATGCCGTCTCGACGGCGCACATCGCCGCCCGCGTCGCGGCATCGTCGAGCCAGGCCAAGCAGCTCGCGCTCGCGCTGCAGGTGCGCGGCCTGATCACGCGCCGCGACCGCACGGGCCTGACCTCGCTGACGCCCGAGGGGCGCCGCGAGGCCGCGGCGCTCGCCGCGGACGTCGTCAAGGTCCTGAAGGACCGGCTGCAGGAGCTCGACGCGCCGGCCTCCTGGCGCGCCGTGATCTCCTAGCCCGCTCGGGCTAGCTCGCCTCCTCGGCCTTCTTGCGGGCCTGGGAGACGAACGGCATCATCGCGCGCAGCTCGGCGCCGACCTGCTCGAGCTGCGAGTCCGCGGCCTGCTGGCGCAGCAGCTTGAACTTCGGGCGGCCGGTCTGGTTCTCGGCGATGAACTCCTTGGCGAAGTCGCCGCGCTGGATCTCCGCGAGGATCTCCTTCATGGCGGCCTTCGACTCGGGGCCGATCACGCGCGGGCCGCGCGTGAGATCGCCGTACTCGGCCGTGTCGGAGATCGAGTAGCGCATCCAGTCCATCCCGCCCTCGTAGAGCAGGTCGACGATCAGCTTGAGCTCGTGGAGGACCTCGAAGTACGCGATCTCGGGGGCGTAGCCCGCCTCGGTCAGCGTCTCGAAGCCCGCCTGGATCAGCGCGGTGGCGCCGCCGCAGAGCACGGCCTGCTCGCCGAAGAGGTCGCTCTCGCACTCCTCGCGGAAGGTCGTCTCGATGACGCCCGCGCGGGCGGAGCCGATGCCGATGGCCCAGGCCATCGCGATCTGCTTGGCGTCGCCCGTGGCGTCCTGCTGGATCGCGATCAGGGCGGGCACGCCGGCGCCCTCGGTGTAGAGGCGGCGGACCAGGTGCCCGGGGCCCTTCGGGGCGACCATGATCACGTTGACGCCCTCGGGCACCTTGACGGTGCCGAAGTGGATCGAGAAGCCGTGGGTGAAGAGGATCGTGGCGCCCGGCTTGATCAGGTCCCTGATCGTCTCCCACAGCTCGGCCTGGATGTGGTCGGGGACCATGATAGCGATCACGTCCGCGTCCTGGACCGCCTCGGTCGGCTCCTGCGGCGTCCAGCCGTGGCTCTCGGCGCGCTTCCAGCCGTCCGAGCCGGGGCGGACGGCGACGGTGACGTCGGCGCCCGAGTCGCGCAGGTTCAGCGCGTGGGCATGGCCCTGCGAGCCGTAGCCGATGACGACGATGCGCTTGCCGGCGAGGGCGCCGAAGTCGCCGTCGGACTCGTAGTAGAGCTTGGCCATGGGTTGATCCCCTCGTGTCTCGTGGTCGTGCGGCGCCCGGCGCCGCCCGGAACTGTACGACGAACCGCCGTGCCGTGCCCCGCTAGCCCATCACGCGCAGGCGGGACTTGGACTCGCCCTCGGGCGCCGAGGCGCGCAGCATCGCGACGCGGCCCGTGCGGATCGCCTCGACGATGCCGTACGGGGCCAGCAGCTCCTCGAACGAGGCGAGCCGGTCGGGGTGCTCGACGCACTCGAGGAGCAGCGTCGTCTGGCCGACGTCCGCGACGCGGGCGTCGAACAGCTCGGCCAGCTTCATCACCTCGGAGCGCCGCTCGGCGTCGGCCTGCACCTTGACCAGGAGCAGCTCGCGCTCGATCGCCGCGTCCGGGGCGATCTCGTAGACGTCGATCACGTCGACCAGCTTGTAGAGCTGCTTGACGACCTGCTCCACCGAGTGGCGGGTGCAGTCGACGCGGATCGTGATGACGGAGCGGTCGGGCCGCTCGGTCGGGCCGACCGCGAGGCTGTCGATGTTGAAGCCGCGGCGGGTGAACAGGCCCGCCACGCGCGACAGGACGCCTGGGCGGTTCTCGACCAGGGCCGACAGGGTGTGGTGGTTGGTCGCTCCCATCAGACGCCCTCCTCGACCCACTCGTTCTCCCACGTCTCGTCCAGCATCTCGTGCGACGCCGATCCGGCGGGGACCATCGGATAGACCTTCTCCTCGCGGTCGACGCGGAAGTCGATGACGGTCGGCCGGCGCGCCGCGATCGCCTCGGCGATCACCGCGTCGGCCTCCGCCTCGGTCTCCGCCTTCAGCGCGAGGCAGCCGTACGACTCCGCGAGCTTGACGAAGTCCGGGATCGTCCCGAACAGGTCCGTCTCGGAGTAGCGCTCGCCGTGGAACAGCTCCTGCCACTGGCGCACCATCCCGAGCCAGCCGTTGTTGATCACGGCGTGGATCGCGGGCACGTCGTAGCAGCGCGCCGTGGCGAGCTCCTGCAGCGTCATCTGGAAGCAGCCGTCGCCGTCGATGTTGACGACGTAGGCGTCCGGGAAGGCCTGCTGGGCGCCGATCGCAGCCGGCACCCCGAAGCCCATCGTGCCGAGGCCGCCGGAGGTGATCCAGCGGCGCGGCCCGTCGATCGTGAGGTACTGGGCGGCCCACATCTGGTGCTGGCCGACGCCGGTCACCCAGATCGCGTCCTTGCCGCGCAGCGCCCGGTCGAAGGCCTCCATCACGTACTCCGGCTTCAGCTTCGAGGCGTCGCGGCGGTAGCGGAAGGGGTTCTCGCGCCGCCAGCCCTGGACCTCGTTGAGCCAGTCGATCTGGTGGCGGATGCGCTCGTCGTTCCGGTTGGCGAGGACGGCGTCCCGCAGGGCGGGCAGCGTCTCGTTGAGGTGCCCGATCAGGGACACGTCGGCGAGGCGGTTCTTGGAGATCTCCGCCGGGTCGATGTCGAAGTGGATGATCTTGGCGCCCGGCGCGAAGGCGTCGAGCTTGCCCGTCACGCGGTCGTCGAAGCGCGCCCCGATCGTGATCAGGAGGTCGGAGCGGTGCATCGTCCAGTTGGCGTACTTGGAGCCGTGCATGCCCGGCATCTGCACCGACAGGGGATGCGAGTCGGGGAAGGCGCCCTTGGCCAGGAGCGTCGTGGTGACCGGCACCTGCAGCGCCTCCGCCAGCAGGATCAGCTCGTCGGTGGCCTCGGCGTTGATGACGCCGCCGCCGACGTACAGGACCGGCTTGCGGGCGCGCGCGATCATGTCGGCGGCCGCGTCGATCGCGTCCTGGTCGACGCCGCTGATCCAGTCGGTGTCGTAGCCGGGCAGGTCGATCTCCTCGGGCCACGCGAAGTCGAACTCCGTCAGCTGCAGGTCCTTCGGGATGTCGACGAGCACGGGGCCGGGGCGGCCGCTGGAGGCGATGTGGAACGCGGCCTTCATCGCCTTCGGGATGTCCTCGACGGTCTGGACGAGGAAGGAGTGCTTCACGATCGGCATCACGATGCCCGTGATGTCGGCCTCCTGGAAGGCGTCCGTGCCGATCAGGTGGGTCGGCACCTGGCCCGTGATCGCCACCATCGGCGTCGAGTCCAGGAAGGCGTCGGCGATCGGGGTCACGAGGTTCGTGGCACCCGGCCCCGACGTGGCGATGCAGACGCCGACCTTGCCGGTCGCGCGGGCGTAGCCCTGGGCCATGTGGCCCGCGCCCTGCTCGTGGCGGACCAGCACGTGCTGGACCGTGTGCTCGCAGGCCATGAAGGCGTCGTAGAGGGGCAGGATGGCGCCGCCGGGGATGCCCCAGCAGATCTCCACCCCCTCGGCCTCCAGGCTGCGGATGATGGCCTCGGCGCCGTTCATGCGGCCCGTGCGGGCGCGCGCCTTGGCGATGGCGGTCTCGGTCTGGGTGCTCATGCGGTCACCTCGGGGTGGCGGACGCGCGCCGCGATCGCGGCGCCGACGTCGTCGGTCGATGCCGACCCGCCGAGATCCGGCGTGGTCGGGCCGTGCTCCAGGCAGTGGACGGCGGCCGCCTCGACGGCATCGCCGGCCGCGCGCTCGCCCAGGTCGCGCAGCAGCATCGCGACGGTCAGGACCATCGCGGTGGGGTTGGCGATCCCGCGGCCCGCGATGTCGGGCGCGGACCCGTGGATCGCCTCGTACAGCCCCGGGCGCGAGGCGCCGAGGGACGAGCTCGGCGCGAGGCCGATGCCGCCGGACACGCTGGCGGCGAGGTCGGAGAGGATGTCCCCGAACATGTTCTCGGTGACGATCACGTCGTACGCGGTCGGCTGCTCGATGAGCTTCATCGCCATCGAGTCGACCAGCTGGTGGGAGACCTCGACGTCCGGGTAGTCCGGCGCGACGCGCTCCGTCACGACCTGCCGCCACAGCTTCGAGCTGGACAGGACGTTCTGCTTGTCGACCGAGCAGACGCGGCCGCGGCGGGTGCGGGCCAGGTCGAAGGCGTGGCGGCAGACCCGCTCCACCTCCTCGGCGGAGTAGCGGCAGGTGTCCATGCCGGTCTCGTCGGTCAGCTCCTTGGGCCCGAAGTAGAGGCCGCCGGTCAGCTCGCGGATGATGATCATGTCGAGCCCCTCGACCAGCTCGGGCCGCAGGGGCGACGCGAGCTTCGAGGTCCACAGCCGGATCGGGCGCACGTTGGCGAAGGCCGCGAGCTCGGCGCGCAGCGCGAGCAGTCCCTGCTCCGGCCGGATCGCGCCCGTGTCCCACTGGGGCCCGCCGACGGCGCCCTTGAGCACCGCGTCGGCGCCCGTGAGGGCCTCCCGCGTCTCCGCGGGGAACGGGTCGCCGTGGCTGTCGATCGCGTTGCCGCCGAACGGGTGCTCGGTCACCTCGACGGCGAAGCCGTGGGCGTCGGCCGCGGCGTGGAGCACGTCGAGCGCGACGCGCGTCGTCTCGGGGCCGATGCCGTCGCCGGGGAGGACTGCGATCTTCACCAGGGTCTCCTGTCTTCCGCGCTCAGACCGACTCGCGGGCCATCGGGTTGGGGATGCCGGCCGCGACCAGCGCGGCGGCCCGGAGGAACGCCTCGGCGGCGGCCTCCGTGATGTCGGGCGCCACCGACTGACCGGTGAACGTACGCCCCTCGTGCTCGAGCACGACGCGCACGTCGCCGAGCGCGTCGTTGCCGCCGGTGACGGCGTTGACGTTGAACTCGCGCAGGGTGGCCGGCGTCCGCACGATCGCGTCGAGGGCGTTGAAGGCCGCGTCGATCGGGCCGTCGCCGTCGGCCGAGGCCTCGTGCGTCTCGTCGCCCTCGCGCACCACGACCTCGGCGTGGGAGGTCTCGCCGGTGGCGGTCCGGAGCGCGAGCCGCTCGAGCACCCAGCGCTCGGCCGTGTCGCGCGACTGGTCGTCGAGCAGCGCCTCGAGGTCGAGCATCGAGACGGTCTTCTTGCGGTCGGCGATCTCCTTGAAGCGCGCGAAGGCGCGCTTGAGGTCGTCGCCCTCGACCGTGTAGCCCATGTCGGCGTAGGCCTTCTGCAGGGCGTGGCGCCCGGAGTGCTTGCCCAGCACCAGCTCGTTGTGCGCGAGGCCGATCGACTCGGCGTCCATGATCTCGTAGGTGCGGCGGTTCTTGAGGACGCCGTCCTGGTGGATGCCCGCCTCGTGGGCGAAGGCGTTCTTGCCCACGATCGCCTTGTTGGGCTGCACGGGGTAGCCGGTCAGGCGCGAGACGAGCCGGCTCGCGCGGGCGATCTCGCGGGTCTCGACGCCCGTCGTGAAGCCGTAGAGCGCGTTGCGGGTGCGCAGCGCCATCACGATCTCCTCGAGCGCGCTGTTGCCGGCGCGCTCGCCGATGCCGTTGACCGCCACCTCGACCTGGCGCGCCCCTGCCTGGACGCCGGCGAGGGAGTTCGCGGTCGCGAGCCCGAGGTCGTTGTGCGTGTGCACGCTGAGGACGGCCTCATGCAGCTCGGGCACGTTCTCGTAGAGGGTCGCGAGGATCTCCCGGTACTCGTCGGGCGTGGTGTAGCCGACGGTGTCGGGGATGTTGATCGTCGTGGCGCCGGCCTGGAGCGCGGTGCGCACGACCTCCGCCATGAACTCGGGCCGGGAGCGCGTCGCGTCCTCGCAGGAGAACTCGACGTCGGCGACCTTCGAGCGCGCGTAGGCCACGGCCTCGCGGGTCTGCTCGACGACCTGCTCGGGCGTCATCCGCAGCTTGTGCTCCATGTGCAGGTCGCTGGTGGCGATGAACACGTGGAAGCGGGGCCGCTCGGCGTGCTGCAGGGCCTCCCAGGAGGCGTCGATGTCGGCCTTCTGCGTGCGGTTGAGGGAGGCGATGGTGCAGCCGCGCACGTGCTTGGCCACGAGCCCGATCCCCTCGACCTCGCCGGGGGACGAGATCGCGAAGCCCGCCTCGATGATGTCCACGCCGAGGCGCTCGAGCTGGCGCGCGATCTCCAGCTTCTCCTGGGCGTTCAGGCTGATGCCGGGCGACTGCTCGCCGTCGCGCAGCGTGGTGTCGAAGATCCTGACGTATGTGCTGTCGGTGTCGCTCATCGAACGGTCCTCCTTCCGAACTCCGGTGCGCTCGCACGCACCTGTCCTGTGGTCTCGTCGTTGTCTGCGCCGGGCAGGCGGCGCGTAGGCCAAGTGCTTCCCCTAGCGGGGAAGGAGGCCGACGAGGAGGAGGAGCGGGGCGACGGGCGACGACGCCACGACCCCACGGCCGCTCAGGGGAGAGCGGCCGAGAGTCCCTTCATGCGTGTGCGGCGTCGTGCGCATCAGGCGGGAAGTGTAGCCACAGGCGCGCCTCGGGGTCAACGGGGAAGGCGCGCCCCCTATGGTTCGGAGCCGATGGCACTGCCCCTGCTCGGCTCCCCCCGGCGGGTCGCCTTCGCGCGCCTCGTGGCCGCCTCGCTCGGCGGCTTCATGGCCCTCGGGGCGGCGTACGCGATCGTGCCGCCGCTCGTGACGGAGCGGCTGGGCGGCAATGACGTCACCGTCGGCTGGACGATCACCGTGTTCGCGCTCGCCGCGCTGGGCTTCCGGCTGGTGGCCGGGACGGGCATCGACCGCCGCGGCCCGCGGCTGGTGATCGGGGCCGGGTTCGTGATCCTGGCGGCGGGCGGCGCGCTCTTCTACGTGGCCGACGCGACCTGGATCCTGTTCGTCGCCCGTGTCCTGCAGGGCTTCGGCCAGGCGCTCGTCTTCACGGCGGGGCTGGCCTGGGCGATCGCGCTCGCGCCGGCTTCGCGGCGCGGCCAGGCGATCTCCCTGTTCGGCCTCGCGATCTGGGCGGGGCTCTCGATCGGCCCGGTCGCGGCCCAGTTCCTGCTCGACCACGTCGGCTTCGCCGCCGCCGAGCTGCTGCTGGTCCTGGCGCCGCTGGCCGCCCTCGCCGGGCTCGCCGGCATCATGCACCCGGCCGGCCATGGCGCCGCGGCGCCCGGCATCTCGATCCCGCGGGAGGCGCTCCGTCCCGGCCTCGGCCTGGCCTTCGGGGGCGTCGTGATGGCCGCGATCGTCGGCTTCGCGGTGCTCACCTTCGACGACCGGGGCGGGGGCGGCGGGTCGTACGTGATCGGGGCCTTCGGCGCCGCCACGTTCCTCGGCCGGATCGTGCTCGGCCACCTGCCCGACACGCTCGGCGCGATCCGGACGGGGCTGATGGCGTTCGGCCTGGCGCTCGTGGGCATCATCCTGATCGGCCTCTCGCCGATCTGGTGGCTGGCCGTCGGCGGCGCCGTCATCTGCGGCGCCGCCTGGGCGCTCCTGTTCCCGGCGCTGGCCCTGCTCGCGATCGACCGCACGCCGCCCGAGCGGCGCGGCGCGGCGCTCGCCGTCTACACGGGCGGCTTCGACGTCGGCTTCGCCGTCGCCGGGCCGCTGCTCGGCTTCGCGGCGCACCAGGCCGGCTACGGCGCCGTCTACGGCGTCGGCGCCGCCTTCGCGGTCGCCGGGATCGCCCTCGTGATCATGAGCCGGCGCCCGCCGGCCGCCCCGGCGCCGGCCTAGCGCAGCGCGGCCATGCGCCGCTCGGCCTCGGGCAGCACGCGGTCGAAGATCGCGATCGCCTCGTCGATCTGCTCGCGCGTGGTGATCAGGGGCGGCGAGATCTGGATGGCCGGGTCGCCGCGGTCGTCGGCGCGGCACAGGAGGCCCTCCTTGAGGAGGGTCGGCGACAGGAAGTCGCGCAGGAGCACGTTGCACTCCTCCTCGTTGAAGGTCTCGCGCGTCGCCTGGTCGCGCACGAGCTCCATCGCCCAGAAGTAGCCGGCGCCGCGGACGTCGCCCACGATCGCGTGGCGCTCCTTGAGGCCCATCAGCTGGTCGCGCAGGTAGTCCTCGTTGCGGCGCACGTTGCCGATCACGTCCTCGCGCTCCATGATCTCGAGGTTCTTGAGCGCGGCGGCGGCGACGATCGGGTGGCCGCCGAAGGTGATGCCGTGCATGTACATGCTCTCGGTGGAGAGCAGGGCGTCGGCGATGCGCGGCCCGAACAGCACGGCGCCCATCGGCTGGTAGCCGGAGGTCAGGCCCTTGGCGCAGGTGATGATGTCGGGCTCGAACTCGTAGCGGATCGACCCGTACCACTCGCCGACGCGGCCGTAGCCGCAGATCGTCTCGTCGGCGACGTGCAGGACGCCGTACTCGCGGCAGATCTCGTTGACCCGCTTGTGGTACTCGGGGTGGGGGGTGAAGCAGCCGCCGGCGTTCTGGACGGGCTCCATGATCACCATCGACACCGTCGAGGGGTCCTCGAACTCGATCACCTCGGCGACCTCGTCGGCGCACTTGAGGTTGCAGGCGCCGGCCTCGGCGCAGTGCTGGCAGCGGTACGGGTTCGTCGGGGAGACGTGGCGGACGCCGCTCATCAGGGGCTCGAACATCGAGCGGATGCCCGTGATGCCCGTGATCGAGAGCGCGCCGTAGGTGGTGCCGTGGTAGGCGATCTTGCGGGCGATCACCTTGCGCCGCATCGGCTCGCCGTTGGCGGTGTGGTAGTTGCGGGCCAGCTTGAGGGCGCCCTCGACGCCCTCGGAGCCGCCGGACACGAAGAACGCGCGGTCGATCGAGGCGGGCGTGATCTCCGCGAGCTTCGCGGCCAGCTCGATCGCGCGCGGGTGCGAGTAGGTCCAGTTCGTGTAGTACGGCAGCTCCATCGCCTGCTCGAGCATCGCCTGGCCGATCTCCTCGCCGTGCGAGTAGCCGATCTGGACGGTGAACAGGCCGCTGAGGAAGTCCATGTAGCGGTTGCCGTCGGTGTCGTACAGGTAGATGTCGTCGCCGCGGGCCATCACGGGGTGCTTGTCGGGGTCGAACCCCGCCATCTGCGTGAAGTGGAGCCAGAGGTGCTGGATCGCCAGCTCCTGGAGCCTCGCGGTGTCTACGGTCGCCATGGGTATCTCCTCCTGTCCGACATGGTACGGGACCGGCGCCGCGGCGTCATGGGGGCTCGCCCGCAGCCCCGGCGGCGGTATGCTGCAGCCCAGCACCGACCGCCCGGACGGGCGAGGAGGATCCGATGGCAGTCGACCAGGGAATCGGGGCCAAGACGGCGGCCCTGCAGGCGGAGCGCGAGCGCTGGGTCTCGGCCTCCGTCGCCACGCAGCCGCTCTTCGTCGACCACGCGCACGGCGCGCGGATCACCGACGTGGAGGGGCGCGAGTACATCGACTTCGTCGGCGGCATCGGCTCGCTCAACTGCGGCCACACGCCCGAGGCGATCGTCCAGGCCGTCCAGGAGCAGGCCGCCCGCTACATGCACCAGATGTACTCCGTCGTCCAGTACGAGGGCTACATCGACGTCGTCAAGCGGATGTGCGCGTGCCACCCGGGCGAGGGGCCGTTCAAGGGCCTCCTGCTCAACTCGGGCGCCGAGGCGGTCGAGAACGCGGTCAAGATCGCCCGCTACGCGACGGGCCGCGACGCCATCGTCTGCTTCGACCAGGGCTTCCACGGGCGCACGCTGCTCGGCATGTCCCTGACCTCCAAGCCGATGCCGTACAAGAAGGGCATGGGCCCGTACGCGGCGGAGATCTACCGCGCGCCCGGCCCGTACCCGTACCGCGGCATCTCCGGCCAGGACGCGCTCGACGGGTTCCGGAAGCTGCTCAAGACGCAGATCGACCCGACCCAGGTCGCGGCCGTGATCTACGAGCCCGTGCAGGGCGAGGGCGGCTTCCTGCCGGCCCCCGACGGCTTCATCGAGGCCGTCTACGAGATCTGCCAGGAGCACGGCATCCTCTACATCTCCGACGAGGTGCAGTCCGGCATGGGCCGCACGGGCACGCCGTCGGCGATCGAGCACTACGGCGTCTCCCCGGACCTCGCCACGTGGGCGAAGTCGATGGGCGGCGGCCTGCCGATCTCCGGCGTGACGGGCCGCGCCGACCTGATGGACGCCGTCCACCCGGGCGGTCTCGGCGGCACCTTCAGCGGCAACCCGGTCGCCTGCGCGGCCGCGATCGTCGCGCTCGACCAGGTCCTCGACCCCGACTTCCAGGCCCACGCCAAGGCCTTCGGCGCGGACCTGCGCGCCCGCCTCGACGCCATCGCCGAGCGGCACGACTGCGTCGGCGAGGTGCGCGGCCTCGGCGGGATGCTGGCCATGGAGCTCGTCACGGACCGCGAGACGAAGGAGCCGGCCGCGGCCGAGACCGGGCGGATCGTGGCGCTGGCGCGCGAGCGCGGCCTGATCCTGATGGCCTCGGGCCTGTACTCGAACGCGATCCGCGTGCTGGTGCCGCTGGTCGCGACCGAGCAGGACCTCGACGAGGGCTTCGCGATCCTCGAGGAGTCGCTGGTCGACGCCTTCGCCGGGCGCTGACGGATCTCCGTCACGCGAAGCCGCCGGCCTGCCCCGCGGGGGGGCGGGATCCGGCGGACTTCGTGACGATCGCCACCCGCTTGCAGGGGTTTTTCGGGAAATCCCGAAGGGCGAGTGCTAGCCTGCGGCCCGCACATGCCGCACACCTGGAGCATCGCGCTCCGGCCGGTGGTCGCGTCGCTCGCGCTGTTGGTCGTTGCCCTGATCGTCGTCTGCGCGCCCGCGCCCGCCGAGGCGAAGCGCAAGCGCAGCGTGCCGCCGCCCCCCGCGGTCGAGCTCGAGCGCGTCCTCGTCGCCCTCGGCCACCTCGACCCGGAGATCCGCGCCAACGTCCGCGCGCTGCGTCGCGTCAAGGCGCGTCTCGACGCGATCGACGCGCGGCTCGACGCGCTCTCCGCTGAGCGCGTGGCCGCCGCGGTCCGGCTCGAGGCCGCCCGGGCCGGTCTCGCCTTGGCGGCCGTCGAGGCCGCGGCCACGGGCAACGGCACGCTGACGGCCGCCCTGCTCGAGTCGGCCACCCCGGCCGACGCGCGCGCCCTCGAGCTCGCCGACCCGTCGGGCGCCGCCGCCCGCGCGGCCGCCGCGCGG
>JBEGMS010000060.1:0-3309 GCA_041182985.1 Actinomycetota bacterium | reverse complement strand
CTGGCTCCCGAAGCGCCACCGCGAGCTGCGCGCCTTCGCCGAGGAGGATCCGGGCGCGGGCGCCGTCGCCCTGCGCGACGTCCTCGCCGGCTGGCTCGCCGATCAGGGCGCCGCGACGCGGGCCGCGCCCGCAGCGGAGGTGGCCCGCGCGCTGCAGCGGCTCTACGGCCTCGACGCCGGCGCCTGGACGGATGCGCTCGAGCGGGCGCGCTATGCGCCGCCCGACGAGGCGCGGGCGGCGCTGCGCGAGGCGCGGCGCGAGACGCGTGCGGTCGTCGGGCGGGTGCGGGCCAAACTCGACCGGCGCGAGCGGATCCGGGGCGCGGTGCGACCCCGGCGCGGCCCCCGACGGCGCGGGGGCTAGACTCAGGCCGTGGACGGCGGCGTGTACGAGCTCTACGCCGAGGCCCGCTCGCACCTCGATGCGGGCGAGTACCTGGCGGCGATCCCGCCCCTCGAGGCGGCCCGCGACCGCTCGCCCGCCAGCGGCTCGATCCGCGAGATGCTCGCGATCGCGTACCTGCGGGCGCGACGCTTCCGCGACGCCCTGCCCGAGGCGAACGCCGCCGTCGAGGCCGCGCCGAACGACCACTACGCCTACTTCCTCCAGGGGCGCGCGCTCGAGGGCGTCGGCGACCTGGTCGGCGCACGGGGCAGCTACCGCCTCGCGACCTGGCTGCGGCCGGGCGACCCCGCGTACGCACGGGCGCTGGCCGATATCTCCTAGGGGGCCTGTTGGCGGCTCCGGCCGCGTCCGGTAGGCTACCGCCATGCCTGACCGTGCAGTCAGCCTCGCGCCGCCCGCCGGCGGGACGACCGACGATCGCCGCACCGCGATCCTCACCGCCGTCGCGCGCGTGATCGCGCGTGACGGGGCGGAGGGCCTGCGGATGGCCGCGGTCGCCCGCGAGGCCGGCGTCTCGAGCGCGCTCCTCCACTACCACTTCGACACGCGCGAGGAGCTGATCCGCCAGGCCTTCGACCTGCACGATCGGCGGGCCGCCGAGGCGCTCGCGCTGCGCCTGGCCGAGATCGAGGATCCCGTCGAGCGCATCCGCGGCCAGTTCGCGCAGCAGCTCTCGGACGATCCCGCGGTGCGGGAGAGCTGGGTCATCTGGGCCGAGATGCAGCGCCTCGCGCTGTTCCACCCGGATGTGCGCGCCAGCGTCGTGGACCGCTCGCTGCGCTGGGTCGGGTCGATCGCGGAGCTGATCGGCGACGCGCAGGCCGCCGGCCGGATCTCCCCGGACCTCGATGCGGCCGAGGCCGCGCTGCGGCTGGCGGCCTTCGCCGACGGCCTCGGGGAGTACGTCCTGATCGACGCCGTGCCCCGCGCAGAGGCGCGGCGGCTGCTCGACACGGTGCTCGGGGAGGTCCTCGGCCTGTGAGCGCGACCCGCCGCCGAGCACGGCCGACGCGCTCGGGCGGGGCGGCCATGACCCTGCACGCGCACGCGTACTCCGACCCGGCCATCCTCGAGCGCGAGCGGCGCGAGGTGTTCGCACGGGCGTGGATCGCGATCGGGCACGTGGCCGAGGTGCGCGAGCCCGGCGACTTCGCCACCGGGTCCATCGCGGGTGAGCCCGTCGTCGTCGTGCGCGACGAGCAGGGCGCCCTGCGCGCGTTCTCCAACGTCTGCCGGCACCGCGCCGCGCAGCTGGCCACGGGCAGCGGCTCGTGCGGGAAGGTCCTGCGCTGCCCGTACCACGGCTGGACCTACCGCCTCGATGGGACGCTCGCCGCGATGCCCGAGGGCCGCGGGTTCGGCGAGGACTTCGACCGCGACACCGTGCGGCTGCCGGAGTTCCAGGTCGACACGCTGGGTGGCCTCGTGTTCGTCAACATGGACCCCGGGGCCGAGCCCCTGCGCGAGTGGTTCGGGGATATCGCCGAGCGCTTCGAGGGCCTCGGGATCGAGCGCCTCGTGCCCGTGACGCAGCGCGACTGGCGGCCGCGCGAGATCGCCCGTGGCCTCCCGGACGTCGTGCGCTCGCGGCGCCTCGGCGGCGCCCTCGACCTCGTGCCCGCCCCGGAGACGAGCCGCGTCTGGGACGCCTACGAGCACAACTGGAAGACGCTCGCCGACAACTACCTCGAGGGCTACCACGTGCCCGTCGGGCACCCGGGGCTCCTGCGGCTCCTCGACTACCCGAAGTACCGCGCCACGCTGCACCGGCGCGCCGCCTGGATCGATGGCCCCCTGCGGGACAACCCGTCGCGCGACCTCGTCGAGCGCCTCTACCAGCGTCTGCACCGGCCGATGCCGGAGTTCCCGGCCGAGCTGCGGGAGCAGTGGACGTACATCCACCTCTGGCCCGCGCAGTTCATCGACATCTACCCGGACTCGATCGACCTGTGGCAACTGCATCCCGACGGCGTGCGCCGCACCCGCACGCTGTTCATGGTGTTCCGGTCGCCGTCCGAGGGCGTCCGCGATCGCGCCGTGCGGCGGCTGAACGGCCTGATCAACAGCGAGGTCATGGACGAGGACGTCGTGCTCTGCGACGGCGTCCAGGCCGGGCTCGAGTCGCTCACCTACACGCGCGGTGTGCTGAACGACAACGAGAACGCCGTCGGGCACTTCCACGACCTGCTCCGCGAGTCGGTGCCCGGCATCGATGACGGGCCCTAGCCACGGGCGCCACGACTGGCTCGGGCTGACGCCCGAGGTCGAGCGGTTCGGGCCGCTGCTCGTCGATCGCATCGCCGGGGCGCTCGGCGAGGCCCCCGACGGGCTCGGCGAGTCGCGCATCCGCGAGCTGATCCGGTCCGGCGACGCCGCCGCCTGGCTCGCCTACCTCGCCGCCCTGACGGCGCTCGTCGAGCGGGGGCGAGAGGCCGGCGTCGCCGAGCCGGAGCGGGTGATCCTCGCGGAGATCCTGCGCGATCAGTACCGTCTCGCCCCGGGCGTCCTGCGCCTCGGGCCGGAGGACGAGGCCCGCTCCACCCGACTCGAGGAGATGCTCGAAGCGCCATGACCGACGCCCTGCGCACCGATCTCGCCCCGCTCCTCGACGTGCGCCGCGCGGCGGTCGTCGGGGCCTCCGACCGCGGCCTCGGCTACACGCTGATCGAGAACCTGTCCGCCCACGGCGGCGAGGTGATCGGCGTGCACCCGAGCCGGGAGACGGCGGGTGGCGTCCCGTGCGTCCCCTCCATCGCCGACCTGCCGTGGCGGCCCGACGTGGTCGCGATCGGCCTCGGTGCCCGCACGATCGTCCCGGCCCTCGAGGAGGCGCTGGCCGCCGGCCACCGCACGTTCGTGATCCCCGGCCTCGGCGCCGAGGCCGCGGGCGAGGAGGGCGACGC
>JBEGMS010000059.1:0-11042 GCA_041182985.1 Actinomycetota bacterium | reverse complement strand
GCCGACGCGGCCGATCGGGTGCATCGGCTCGAACGCCGCGAAGGCGGCGTCCGGGTCGGGCAGGTTGGCGACGAACTGGCGCGGCTGCTGCGTGTCGATCACGCCGGGGCAGATCGCGTTGACGCGGATGCCCTCGTCGGCGAGGTCGATCGCCATGCCCTTGGAGAGGTGGATCACGCCGGCCTTGGCCGCCCCGTAGGCGGACATGTACCGCAGCGCCTTGAGGCCGCCGACGGAGGCGATGTTGACGACGTTGGCGCCCGGGCGGCCCTGCATCAGGGGCACGACCGCCTTCGAGACGAGGAAGATGCTCTTGAGCACGACGCCGTGGACCTGGTCCCACTGCTCCTCGGTCGTCTCGAGGAACGGGGCGCCGACGATCGCGCCGTGGTTGTTGACGAGGACGTCGACGCCGCCGAAGGCCGCCTGCGCCGTCTCCGCGATCCGCGCGCAGTCGGCCGCCGAGGTCACGTCGGCCTGCACGGAGACGGCCTCGACGCCGGCGCTCGCGTGCTCCGCGGCGACCTCCGCCACCTCGTCGCGCAGGTCCGTCAGGACCAGCCGCGCGCCCTCCGCGGCGAGCCGCGCCGCGGTCGCGCGGCCGATGTCGCCCTCGGCGCCCGTCAGCACCACCACCCTGCCCTCGAGCTGTCCGGCCATCGCGCGGTTTCCCCTTCCCCCCGGTCGCGGGTATCCTCTCGTCCGGCGAGGATAGCCGCCCGGGCCCGTCCGGACGAATCCCGCCGGGGAGACGAGGAGGAGGACCGCCATGCCGTTCGTGACGCTGTCGAACGACAACCGCATCTACTACGAGCTGACCGGCCCCGAGGACGGCCCCGTCGTCCTGCAGTTCGGGGGGTCGCTGTTCGGCCGCCACAACTTCGGGTTCGTCAACGACGGCTTCCGCGAGCGCGGCTTCCGGCTGCTCTCCTACGACGCCACCGGCTACGGCCGCTCCGACTGCCCGAAGGAGCCCTACTCCGTCGAGGGCTGGGCCGACGAGGGCGCGCTGCTCCTCGACGCGCTCGGCTTCGACCGCGTCTTCGTGCACGGCACCTCGATGGGCGGCATGGTCACGATCGCCTTCACCGGCAAGTACCCCGAGCGCGTCATCGCCGCCTGCTCCGACTGCGGCATGGCCCGCTGCGACCTCTACCGCCGGGTCTACTTCCGCACGTGGCGGAAGATGGCCGAGGCGATGCCGCTCGACGACTTCTGCGACCTGATCACGATCCAGGCCGTCGGCGACCACTTCCTCGCCGAGCACCCCGACACCTTCGACATGGTCCGGCACGTGATCCGGCTCAACCCGCCGTACACGATCCGCTGGGCGTGCCTCGCCATGGAGACCATGGACCTCGAGCCGCTCGCCCGCCAGATCCAGCGGCCGATCCTGTTCACGAACGGCACCAAGGACACCATGACCCCGCCGCGGCTCGCCGCGGGCGGCTTCTCCGCCCACGACATCGCGGCGGCGATCGGCGACTGGGCCACGGTGCACGAGTTCCCCGAGATCGGCCACGCCGACCTGCTCGAGTGCCCCGAGGAGGCCACCGAGCTCGTCACGTCCTTCTTCACGCAGCACGCGGACGCCTAGGAGAACCACCCATGCACTTCGGCATCACCGTCCTCCCCGACCCGCCCTACACGGACCTCGTCCGCCTCTTCAAGCAGGCCGAGGACGCCGGCTTCGAGATCGGCTGGACCTACGACAGCCACGTCCTCTGGCAGGACCCCTATCCGCTGCTGACCGCCGCGGCGCTGGGCACCGAGAAGATCAAGCTGGGCATGTGCGTGACCAACCCCGGCACGCGCGAGCCCACCGTCACCGCGTCGGCGCACGCCACCCTGCAGGACCTCTCGAACGGCCGCATGGTGTTCGGGATCGGCCGCGGCGACTCCGCGCGCCGCTACATCGGCCTGCAGCCCGTCAAGATCGCCGAGTACGAGCAGGCGACGGCGATGATGAAGGAGCTGATGAACGGCCGGAAGGCCGAGTGGAACGGCAAGGAGCTGCAGCTCGAGTGGGCCAAGGACCAGCCGGAGATCCCGTTCTACCTGGCCGGCTACGGACCGCGGGCGCTGGCGGTCGCGGGCCGGCACGCCGACGGCGTGATCATCCAGCTCGCCGACCCGGAGATCATCCAGTGGATCATGGGCCTGGCCCGCGCGGCCGCCGAGGAGGCCGGGCGCGACCCGGACCTGCTCGAGCCGATCGTCTGCGCGCCCGCCGTCCTGATGGACGACATGGCCGCGGCCCGCGACGCGAGCCGCTGGTTTCCGGCGATGGTCTCGAACCACGTCTTCGACCTGCTGCAGCGCTACGACAAGTCCGAGCTGCCCGAGGCCCTGACCTCGTACATGGACCGGCGCGAGTTCTACAACTACGACGACCACTCCCGCGAGGGCGCCGCCCACGGCGAGTTCGTCGACGACGAGACCGCGGACCGCTTCTCGATCCTCGGCTCGGTCGAGCAGCACATCGCCAAGCTCAAGGAGCTCGAGGCGATCGGCGTCAAGCACTACAACATCTACCTGATGGCCGGCGACCGCGAGCGCACGATCGACGTCTACGGCGAGCAGATCATCCCGCAGTTCGCGCAGTAGGGGCCGGCGCTAGGCCGCGCCGACCCGCTCGATCGCCCGGCCGGTGGCGATCCCGAAGGCGCGCGCGGCCAGCAGCAGGTGCTCGGTCGGCGTGTCCTCCTCGGGGCAGTGCGAGAGGCCGTTCGTCGACGAGGCGAAGAGCATCACGGTCGGGACCATGCGCGCCATCTCGGCGGCGTCGTGGAGCGGGCCCGACGGCAGCGCGCGGTCGGTGCCCGTGACCTCCTGGACGGCGGCGCGGGCGTCGGCGATCAGGTCCGGGTCGAACGGGATCGGCGGGATCCGCCAGAGCGGCTCCCACTCCACGCTGCAGCCGAACTCGGCCGCGGCCTCCTCCGACGCCGCGCGGGCGTCGTCGTTCATCGCCCGGAGCACGTCGGCGTCGAGGTGGCGCTGGTCGACGAGGATCTCCGTGACGCCCGGGACGGCGGTGACGACGCCGGGCGTGCAGACGGCGTTGCCGATCGTGGAGACGCCCTCGTGCCGGATCGCCACGTCGCGCAGGAGCAACGCGAAGCGGGCCGCCGCCGAGAAGGTGTCCCGGCGGTGCAGCATCGGGGTCGAGCCCGCGTGCGCGGCCTGCCCCCGGAAGGTGACCGTGTAGCGCTCGACGCCGACGGTGCCGAGCACGGCGCCGACGGCGAGGCCCTCGCTCTCGAGCACGGGGCCCTGCTCGATGTGCAGCTCGAGGTAGGCGCGCACGTCGTCGATCCGGCGCTTGGCGAGGTGCGACTGGTCGAGGTCGACGCCCATCGCCTTGAGCGCCGCGTCGAGGGTGACGCCGTCCCGGTCGGTCAGCCGCTTCACGTCCTCGATCTCGAGGGTGCCGGCGAAGGCCGACGAGCCGAGCAGGCTGCGGCCGAAGCGCGCGCCCTCCTCGTCGGCCCAGTCGACGAGCCTGACGGTGCAGGGCGGGGTGCCGTCGGCCGCGGCGGCGCGCAGCACCTCGAGGGCGCCCATCACGCCGAGCACGCCGTCGAGCCAGCCGCCGCGGGGTACGGCGTCGACGTGGCTGCCCGTGACGACGGCCTCGGGGCGCGCGCCGGGCAGGGTGGCCCAGATGTTGCCGCACTCGTCCATCTCGTGGGTGACGCCCGGGATCTCCGCGAGCTTCCCGCGCAGGAAGTCGCGCGCCTTCACCCAGTCGTCGGTCCAGGCGAGGCGCCGGGCCCCGTCGGGGCCGCCGGTGAGGGCGCGCAGCTCCTCGAGGTCGGAGACGACGCGGGCGGGGTCGAACGCGGCGAGGGCCATGCGCGGGAGGATATCCGCTCGGTGCGCCCGGCGATCCGCGGCTAGCGGGCGGCGTCGGCGGCGATGCGAGCGGCGCCGGGGTCGACCACGAGCGCGGCACCGCGCTCACCCACCATGATCGCCGTCATGCAGAGGTTGACCGACGGAATGGTCGGGAAGACCGAGGCGTCGGCGATCCGCAGACCCTCGAGCCCGCGGACGCGGAGCGTCGGGTCGACGACCGCGGCCTCGTCGTCGGCAGCACCCATCCGGCACGTCCCCGACGGGTGGTAGACGGTGTTGGAGGACTCGCGCACGAACGCGGCGATCTCCGCATCCGACTCGCCGACGGGCGCGACCTCGCGCACCGCCCAATCCCGCAGCGATGTCTCCCGCACCATCCGCCGGGCATGCCGGAAGGCCTCCACGAGGATCCGCTCGTCCTCGCCGTCGGGATCGGTGAAGTAGCGCGGATCGATGACGGGCGGCGCCGCGGGATCGGCAGAGGCGAGCCGAAGCTCGCCGACGCTGCGCGGCTTCGCCACGTTCGGCACGATGCAGAATCCGTGCTCGGGCATCGCCACGTCGACGCCCTCCACCGTCAGCGGCGCGTAGTACGGCTGGGTGATGACGTGGGCGTAGGCGTCGAAGCCGTCGAGGCCGTCGCGGGTGCGCAGGAAGACGCCGTTCTCAGCGCTCTGAAGGCTCGGCCCCGTCGGCCGGTCGGTCTCGATGACCAGCGGGATCTCCACGTGGTCCCAGAGGTTGCTGCCGACGCCAGGGAGATCGTGTACCGGGTCGACTCCGATGGTCGCGAGATCGGCGGCCGGGCCGATGCCCGAGAGGAGCAGGAGCCGCGGCGTGTCGACCGCGCCGGCGGCGAGGATCAGCTCGCGGCGAGCCGTGATCATCCCCCGGTCCGTGTGCACCGTGCGGGCCGAGCCGTCGGCATCGACCTCGATGCGCGATGCCCGGGTCTCGAGCAGCAGCGTGATGCCGGCGGGGAGCTCGCTGAGCGGGTACAGGTAGGCGACCGCCGTCGACTGGCGGATCTCGTCGCGCTCGTTGAGGTACAGCCAGCCGGCACCCTCGACGAGGTCGTCCCCGTGGACGTCGACCTCGGGCAGCCCGAGTTCGAGCGCGGCGGCGTGGACGGCCCGTGCGCAGGCGCTGCCCGCAGGCGCCCGGTGCACGTGCACCTGACGTGCGGCACGGGCGTAGTGTGGCCGGCATTGGCCCGGCCCCCAGCCCGTTGCGCCCGCGTCCTCCCACTCCCGCAGATCCCGGTCCGGGGGGATGAACGCGACGGTGTCGTTGTGGCCGGAGCAGCCGCCGAGCATCTTCGCGCGGCTCTGGCGGATGCGCCCGTTGCCGCGCGTCTGGGGCGCGATCGCGTAGTCGTAGTCGTAGGTCGGGTTGCCGAGCAGCGGCACTGAGCCGTGGTAGCCGAGCACGAGGGGGTCGTGCTCGAACGCCCGTCCGCCCTCGATCACGCAGATCGCGACATCGGGCTCGGCATCGGCGATGCGGCGGGCCATGACGCACCCGGCGGTGCCGCCGCCGACGATGACGACGTCGTACTCGGCGCCCGCTCTACCGCCCGACATGTTGATATCGTATCACATATTGCCCTCATCGCCGTACGGGTGTATGGTCGCGGGAACAGGAGTAACCGCCCCGCCTTCGCCGATCGGCGGCGACGGGGTACGACACGACCAGGGGGAGGAACCCAGAGATGAACCAGGGCATACGCCGCGGCCTCGTCGCCGTGGTCGCCGCCGCGACGATGGCCGTCGTCGCGGCCTGCGGCGGCGGCGAGGAGAGCGGCACCGCAGAGCAGGTAGCCGGGCCGGTCACGCTGAACGTGCTGACCTTCAATGACTACATCCCCGAGAACCTCGCCGAGGAGTTCGAGAAGAAGACGGGGAACACGCTCGAGATCACCTACATCACGTCGAACGAGGACGGCATCGCGAAGATCGAGGGCGCAGAGCCCGGCACCTACGACATCGCGTTCCTGACGTCGCCGTTCACGCAGGGCCTGATCGCCGCGGGCAAGCTCGAGGCGCTCGACGGCAGCAAGATCCCGAACCTCGCGAACCTCTACCCGGAGGCGTCCGAGCTCGCGTACGACCCGGGCAACGCCCACTCGATCCCCTACTCGTGGGGCACCACCGGCATCTGCTGGCGGCAGGACCTCGTCGGCGACACCGTCGTCGACAGTTGGGGCGACCTGCTGACCCCCGACGACAACCTGAAGGGGAAGGTGACGATGCTCGACGAGGACCGCTGGCTGCTCGAGCCGGCGCTCAAGGTGCTCGGCTTCTCGGTCAACACGACCGACGCCGACGAGCTGCAGCAGGCCGTCGACCTCTCGATCCAGGCCAAGTCGACGCTGCTCGGCTACGACGCCGAGACGTTCTACTCCAAGCTCGTCAGCGGCGAGGCCGTCGCCGTCCAGGGCTGGGACGGCTGGTGCAACTACGGCACCGCCGAGGACGCGAACATCCAGTTCGTGATCCCCTCGGAGGGCTCCGACCTGTGGGTCGACACCCTCGTGATCCCGAAGGGCTCTCCGCACATCGAGCAGGCCCACCAGTTCATGGACTTCATCCTCGAGCCGCAGAACGGCCAGTGGGTGGCCGAGAACATCCTCTACAAGGTCCCGAACAAGGCCGCGATGGATGCGCTCGACCCCGCGCTGCTCGAGCAGTTCCCGAACATGGCGATCCCGCCGGCGACCCTCCTCGAGCAGGAGGCGCTGCAGGATCTCGGCGAGGGCCAGTCGGCCTTCGTCGACGCCGCCTCGAAGGTCAAGGCCGGCTAGCCCCGGGCAGGCCGTGCCGCTGCACGATTCGCCGCTCCCCCCCTCCGCCGCGGACCGGGCGGAGGGGGGGCCGCGCCGGCCACGTCTCGGCGCACTCGTGCTCGCCCCTGCGCTCATCTGGTGGGCGATCTTCCTCGCGCTCCCCATGGGCCTCGTGCTCGCCACCGCCTTCTTCAAGGGCGGGGCCTACGGGGCGATCATCTACGAGCCGACGCTCCGCAACCTCGGACGCGCGCTCGACCCGCTCTACGTCGGCGTCCTCTGGCACTCCGTCTGGCTCGCTGCGCTGACCACCGCGATCTGCCTGCTGCTCGGATACCCGGCCGCCGTCTACATCGCCACGCGCGCGTCCGCGCGCACCCGGACGCTCCTGCTCGTCCTCGTGATCCTGCCCTTCTGGACGAACTTCCTGATCCGCACCTACGCGTGGATCGTCCTGCTCAACCGCGAGGGCGTCGTCAACGGCGCGCTCGAGGGCCTCGGCATCGTCGACGAGCCGCTCTCGCTGCTCTACAACGACGCGGCCGTGGTGCTCGGCCTCGTCTACGGCTACCTGCCGCTGATGATCCTGCCGCTCTACGCCGCGATCGAGCGCATCAACCCCGAGGTCCTCGAGGCCGCCACCGACCTCGGCGCGCGGCCCCTGCGTGCCCTGCGCACGGTGATGCTGCCGCTGATCATCCCGGGCATCGTCGCGGGCTGCGTCTTCGTCTTCGTGCCGAGTCTCGGCAACATCCCCGTCCCGGAGCTGCTCGGCGGCGGCCGGAGCGAGATGATCGGGAACCTGATCAACCGCCAGTTCCTGACGACGCGCGATTGGCCGTTCGGCTCGATGCTCGTCCTCGCGCTGATGGTGATCCTGATGGCGCTGCTCGTCCTGCAGTCGTTCGTGCTGCGCCGCTCCCGGCAGGTGGGCATCGATGGGTGAGCCGCGGCGTCCGCTCCTCGCCGTCTACATGGGCGCGCTGTTCGCGTTCCTCTACCTTCCGATCGCGATCCTGGTGGTCCTGTCGTTCAACGACTCGAAGCTGGCCACCGTCTGGCGCGGGTTCTCGCTGCGCTGGTACGAGGAGCTGTTCCGCGACACGGAGGTGCTGCTCTCGATCCGCACGACGCTCGTGATCGCGATCGCGGCCACGGTCCTGTCGATCGCGTTCGGCACCCTGCTCGCCTTCGGCATCGAGCGCTACACGCGCAGCCCGGCCCTCGAGAACGGCGTCTACCTTCCGCTTCTGATCCCCGACGTCGTGACCGGGATCGGGCTCCTGTCGTTCTTCGCGACGATCTCCCTGCCGCTCGGGACGACGACCGTGATCATCGCCCACTCGGTCTGGGGCACGGCGTTCGCGGCGGCGATCGTGCGCACCCGGCTGCGCGGATTCGATCGCTCGATCGAGGAGGCGTCGCTCGACCTCGGGGTTCGGGAGGTGCCGACGTTCCTCCGGATCACGCTGCCCGCGATCTCGCCCGGGATCATCGCCGCGGCGCTCGTGGTCTTCACGCTCTCGATCGACGAGTTCATCATCGCGTACTTCACCGCCGGTCAGACGGTGACGTTCCCGATCCAGGTCTACTCCATGATCCGGTTCGGCGTCACTCCCGAGATCAACGCGGTCGCGACGCTGATGCTGCTGTTCAGCATGGCCCTGATCGTCGGGGCGTACCTGATCGCGCGGCCGCGAGGCCCGCGCGCCGCGCGCCCCGGGGAGGAGACCGAATGAGCCAGGCCGTGATCGCCATCGAGGGCGCCCGCAAGCGCTTCGGCGAGACCATCGCCCTCGACGACGTGTCCCTCGAGATCGCCGAAGGCGAGTTCTTCGCCCTGCTCGGGCCGTCGGGCTGCGGCAAGACGACGCTGCTGCGGGCGATCGGGGGATTCGCCAGCCTCGATGCCGGGCGCATCCTCCTCGACGGCGCGGACCTCGGACGGGCCCGCCCGTACGAGCGCCCCGTCAACATGATGTTCCAGTCGTACGCGCTGTTCCCGCACCTGCGCGTGCGCGACAACGTCGCCTACGGGCTCCGGGCGGAGCGGCTCCCGCGTGACGAGATCGCGGCGCGCGTGGATGACGTGCTCGGCGTCGTCGGTCTGCGCGACCTCGCCGACCGCCGGCCGGCCGAGCTCTCAGGTGGCCAGCGCCAGCGCGTCGCACTCGCCCGGTCCATCGTCAAGCGCCCGCGCGTGCTCCTGCTGGATGAGCCGCTGGCCGCTCTCGACCGCAAGCTCCGCCAGGAGATGCAGATCGAGCTGAAGCGCCTCCAGCACGAGGTCGGCCTGACCTTCGTCGTCGTCACGCACGACCAAGAGGAGGCGATGACGATGGCGGACCGGATCGCGGTGATGCGCTCCGGGCGGGTCCTGCAGGTGGCCGCGCCACGCGATCTCTACCGCCATCCGGCGGATCGCTTCGTCGCCTCGTTCATCGGCACCATGAACATCGTCGAGGGCGTCGCGACCGCCGACGGCATCCGTGTCGATCCGCTGGGCGAGGCGCGCCTTCAGACCGCCGGCATCGCGCCCGGCGCCGCGCTCGCAGTCGGCATCCGCCCGGACGACGTCCTCCTGCTCGACCCCGGTGCGCCGGCCCCGCCCGACGCGGCGTTCGCCTTCCCCGCGCAGGTCGAGACCACGGTGTTCGCGGGAGCGCAGATCCACACCGTCGTGCGTGATGCCCGGGGCCGGGCCTTCACGGCAACCGCCGGCGCCGGCGGCGAGCAGCGCCGCGAGGGATCGGACTGCGTGGTCGTGCTGCCCGCGGCGGGGCTCGTCGTGCTGCCCGAGGGGCCGGCTTGACGCGCCGGACCGGCGCCCCTACGTTCGCGATGATGACGAGGAGCAGTCGATGACCAGCACGCCGACCGTCGTGTTCTTCCCCGAAGGGGCCTACGGCCCGACCAACAACTGCGTGGGCATCGGCCAGGTGCTCCAGCGACGCGGCGTGCGCGTCGTCTTCATCGTCGAGGAGTCGTTCGCGGGCGCGCTCGAGGCCCAGGGCTTCGAGGAGCGACTGATGCGCCTCGGGCCGCCGCCTGAGGTCGAGGAGGCGCCGGGGCAGTTCTGGAAGGACTTCATCGCGGCGACCGCGCCGGAGTTCCGCAAGCCGACCTCAGAGCAGCTGACCAGCTTCGTCGAGCCGACGATGCGGGCGCTGGTGGATGGCGCACGCTACGTGGACGACCGCCTGCGCGAGATCGTCGACGAGCTCGACCCGGACCTCGTGGTCGAGGACAACGTCTGCACCTTCCCGGCGCTCCTGACCCACGCGCGACGCTGGGCGCGCATCGTGTCCTGCAATCCGGCCGAGCTGCGCGACCCGCGCGTGCCACCGGTGTTCTCGGGGCTGTCGGTCCACGACGAGACGCCGTGGGCGGCCTTCCGCGAGGAGTACGAGCGCGTGATGCGGCCGCTGTGGGAGGAGGCCGACGCCTTCTGCCGCGAGCGCGGGGCTCCCGGCCTCGACGATCTCGACTTCATCCACCCGTCGGAGCACCTGAACCTCTACATCTACCCGGAGGCGGTCGACTACCCGCGCGCCCGGCCGCTCGGTCCGGCCTGGCACCGGATCGACACCTGCGTGCGCGACGGGACGGGCGAGGCGGACCTCCCCGGCGACGTGCTGGAGGGCGACGGGAGCCTGATCTACCTCAGCCTGGGCTCGCTCGGGTCGGCCGACACCGCGCTGATGCAGCGCCTGTGCGACGCCCTCGCCGACACGCCGCATCGCTACATCGTGTCGAAGGGGCCGCAGCACGACCAGATCGAGCTGCGCGCCAACCAGTGGGGCGGCGAGTACCTCCCGCAGCCGCTGCTGATGCCGCGCTGCGATCTGGTGATCACCCACGGCGGCAACAACACCACGACGGAGTGCCTGCACCACGGGCTGCCGATGGTGCTGCTGCCGCTGTTCTGGGACCAGTACGACAACGCGCAGCGGATGGACGACCTCGGCCTCGGCATCCGCCTCCCCACCTACGCCTGGGAGCCCGCCGACCTGACCACGGCGATCGAGCGGATGCTCGGCGACGAGGGTGCGACCTCCCGTCTGCGGGCGATCAGCGCACGGGTCCAGGCGGATCCCGGCCGCGTGCGGGCAGCGGATCTGATCGAACGCGCCGCGCGCGGCGGATGAGCGACGCGACGGCGCTCGTCGCCGGGCTCGACCTGCACGCGGCGCGCTGGTATGCGGGCAAGGCCCGACGCGAGCTGCGCCGGCGCGTCGTCGACGACGCCCCGATCGAGGGCCACGCGCGCGGCCGCCTGATCCTGTTCGCGGTCGCGTACGCGGACGGCGGGGAGGACCTCTACGCGCTGCCGGCCGTGGACGACGGGATGCTGCGCGAGGCCGTCGCCGGCGACGGGGTCTACGCGGCGCTGGCC
>JBEGMS010000058.1:0-8541 GCA_041182985.1 Actinomycetota bacterium | reverse complement strand
GGGCAGGCCGAGGTCGCGCCACTGCTCGGGCGTCGCCGGGGACGGCGCGTCGGTGAGCGGGTCGAAGCCGCCGGCGATCTTCGGGAAGGCGATCACGTCGCGGATCGAGTCGGTGCCGACCAGCAGCATCACGGTGCGGTCGATGCCGGGCGCGATGCCGCCGTGCGGCGGCGCGCCGTAGCGGAGCGCCCGCAGCAGGAAGCCGAAGCGCTCCTCGGCCTCCTCCGCGGAGAAGCCGACCGTGCGGAAGACGCGCTCCTGCAGGTCGGGGCGGTTGATCCTGATCGAGCCCGAGGCGATCTCGGAGCCGTTGATGACGAGGTCGTAGGCCTCGGAGACGACCGAGCCCGGGTCGGACTCGATGCGGTCCTCGTCCTCCTTGCGGGGCGCCGTGAACATGTGGTGCTCCGCGACCCAGCGGCCCTCGTCCTCGTCCCAGCCGAACAGCGGGAAGTCGACGACGTAGAGGAACGACCAGGCGCCGGGGTCGGCCAGCTCGAAGCGCTCCGCGAGGTGCGGGCGCAGGGCGCCGAGGACGCGCTGCACCACCGGGACCTGGTCGGCGGCGAGGAAGACGGCGTCGCCCTCCCCCGCACCGGTCGCGGCGACGATCGCGGCGATCTCGTCCGCGGACAGGAACTTCGCGATCGGCGAGCGGATCTCGCCGCCGGGGTCGAGCAGGAGGTAGGCGAGGCCCTTGCCGCCCCACTCCTTCGCGAACTCGGCGAGCTCGTCGAGGTCCTTGCGACTCAGGGCGGCGCCGCCGGGGCAGGCCAGCGCACGCACGCAGCCGCCGCCCTCCAGCGCGCCCTTGAAGACGGCGAACTCGGAGCCCCGCACGACGTCCGAGAGGTCGCTGATCTCGAGCCCGTAGCGCAGGTCCGGCTTGTCGGACCCGTAGCGGAGCATCGCCTCGGCGTGCGTGAGGCGCGGGAAGGGCTGCGGCAGCTCGACGCCCGCGATCTCGCGCCAGAGGTGGCAGTAGAGCCCCTCGGCGAGGTCGAGGATCTCGTCGCGGGTGACGAACGACATCTCGACGTCGAGCTGCGTGAACTCGAGCTGGCGGTCGGCGCGCTGCGCCTCGTCCCGGAAGCAGCGGGCGATCTGGTAGTAGCGCTCGCAGCCGCCCATCATGTAGAGCTGCTTGAACAGCTGCGGCGACTGCGGCAGCGCGTAGACCGAGCCGGGGCTGAGCCGCGCCGGCACGACGAAGTCGCGGGCGCCCTCCGGCGTCGACTTGGTCAGGATCGGCGTCTCGAGCTCCCAGAAGCCGCGCTCCTCGAGGTAGCGGCGGATCAGCTGCGTGACGCGGAAGCGCACGTGCAGGTTGCGCTGCAGCTCGTCGCGGCGCAGGTCGAGCGCGCGGTGGCGGATGCGGAGCGACTCGTCGACGCCCTCGTCGTCGAGCTGGAACGGCAGCGGATCGGACGGCGCGAGCTCCTCCAGCGCCGAGACCATGATCTCGACGGCGCCGGTGGCCATGTTCGGGTTGACGGTCTCCGGCGAGCGCGCGACGACCGCCCCCTCCGCCCGCAGCACGGACTCGACGCGGGCGGCCTGCGCCACGGCCAGGGCCTCCGGGGCGACGTCCGGGTCGATCACGAGCTGGACCATGCCGGAGCGGTCGCGCAGGTCGATGAAGACCAGGCCGCCGTGGTCGCGCTTGCGCGCGGTCCAGCCCGAGGCGACCACCTCCACGCCGATCGCCTCCGCGGAGAACTCGCCGCACTGATGGGTCCTGTAGCTCATGCCTGCGCGCCTCCGGCAGCGTCCGCGAGATGGCCGACGAGGTCGTCGAGGGCCACCTCGACCTGCTCGCCGCTCGTCATATCGCGCACCAGGCAGACCCGGCGCGCCCACTCATCGTCGCCGCACACGACCGTGCGTGCGGCACCGACGCGGTCGGCCTGCTTCATCTGCCCCTTGGCCGCCCGCCCCGCGAGGTCCGCCTCGCAGGCGAGCCCCGCGTCGCGGGCCTGCTCCATCAGGGCGTGCAGCATGGGCCGGGCGTCCGGGGCGAGAATCATGAAGAAGGCGTCGCAGCGCGCCCCGCCCCCGGGCAGGCGCTCCTGGGCCTCGAGGGCGAGGAGGACGCGCTCGACACCGCAGGCGAACCCGACGCCCGGGGTCGGCGGGCCGCCGATCAGCTCCGCGAGGCCGTCGTAGCGCCCGCCGCCGCCGATCCCCGACTGCGCGCCGAGCTCGGGCCACGAGACCTCCCACGTCGTGCGGCTGTAGTAGTCGAGGCCGCGCACGAGCGTCGGGTCGAGGGTGTAGGCGATGCCGCGCGCGTCGAGGAAGGCACGCACCGCGACGAAGTGCTCGGCCGCCGCCGGGCCGACGTGGTCGGCGATCACCGGCGCGCTCGCCATCACGGCCTGCGAGGCGGGGTCCTTCGTGTCGAAGGCGCGCAGCGGGTTGAGGTCGCGCTGGCGGCGCACGTCCTCATCCACGTCGCCGAGGTGCTCGTCGAGGTAGGCGCGCAGAAGCGCGAGATAGGGCTCGCGGTCCGCGCGGTCGCCGATCGTGTTGAGGCGCACTTCGAGACCGTCGAGCCCGAGCTCCCGGAACCAGCCGACCTGCAGCGCGATCAGCTCGGCGTCGACCGCCGGGTCCTCGGAGCCGATCGCCTCTGCGTTGACCTGGGTGAACTCGCGATAGCGACCGCGCTGCACGGCGGCGTAGCGGTAGCAGGAGCCGGCCGACCAGAGCCGCACGGGCTGCGCCTCGCGCGAGAGGCCGTGCTCCAGGTACGCCCGCACCACGCCGGCCGTGAACTCGGGCCGCAGCGCGAGTTCGCGGTCGCCCTGGTCGGTGAAGACGTACATCTCCTTGCCGACGACCTCGGACGACTCGCCGGCGGTGCGCGCGAACAGCCCCTTCTCCTCGAAGACGGGCGTCTGCGCCTCGCGGAAGCCGGCGCGCTCCGCACGCGCCGCGAACGCCTCGATCATCGCCCGCCGCGCGCCCGAGCGGGGCGGCAGCCAGTCGAGCGTGCCGCGCGGCGCCTGGAAGCCCTCGCTCACCGGGCCATCCCCGTCAGGAAGGGGTTGGTGGCGAGCTCGCGGCGCAGCGTCGTGACGGGCCCGTGCCCCGGCAGCACCGGCACGTCCGGGTCGACGGCGTCGACCAGCGCGCCGATCGAGGCGGCCAGCACGTCCCAGTCGCCGCCGTCGAGGTCGGTGCGGCCGACGGACCCGGCGAAGAGGACGTCGCCGGAGGCGAGCAGCTGGTCGCCCTCCGGCCCGGTGAGCAGGAGCGTGACCGCGTGCGGGTGGTGGCCCGGGGTGCCGAGCACGTCGATCGCAAGCCCCGCCAGCTCGAGGCGCTCGCCCGGGACGAGCCGTCCCTCGGGCTCGTGCTCCACGTACGGCCCGAAGCCGGGCCAGAGGTGGTCGTTGACGTGCGCGACCACCTCGGCGTCTCCGGCCGAGGTGTAGACTGGGCACGTCGCCGCCCGGGCGACCGCGCCGACCGCGCCGATGTGGTCGAGGTGCGAGTGCGTCACCAGGACGGCGGCGCAGCTCAGGCCGAGCTCCGTGAGGGCGGCCAGCACCCGCTCCGGCTCCTCGCCGGGGTCGATCACGAGGCAGTCGGCCGCGCCGTCCGGGTGGACGATGTAGCAGTTAGTCCCGTAGGGGCCGAGCGCCAGCGAAGTCGCCTGCAGGGGAATAGGTGTTCTCCGTCGTACGTTGGTGGTGGAGCGCCAGTGCGCGAAGTGGGAAGTCTACCGACGCCCGGCGTCGGACCATCGGAAGGGGCAGCGGAAGCGATGATCGTCGAACAGCCGAATGAGATCTACGAGCTCGCCGAGTTCCAGCAGCTGCTGGAGCTGGGGCACGACCGCGGCACCCTCAACTTCTCCGAGATCGTGGATCGGCTCGCCGAGCACGAGCTCGAGCCGGAGCAGATGGACGAGGTCCGCCGCGCGTTCGAGGCCGAGGGCATCGAGATCGTCGACGAGATCGACCGCCCCGCCGAGCCGACCGCGCTCGAGAAGCGCCTCGCCTACGAGGGCACGACCGACTCGCTGCAGCTGTTCCTGCACGAGGTCGGCCGCTACCCCCTGCTCACGAAGGCCGACGAGATCCGCCTCGCCAAGCGCGTCGAGAAGGGCGACATGGCGGCCAAGCAGCAGATGGTCGAGTCCAACCTGCGCCTCGTCGTGTCCATCGCGAAGAACTACCGCGGCCAGGGCCTCGGCTTCCTGGACCTGATCCAGGAGGGCATCCTCGGCCTGATTCGCGCCGTCGAGAAGTTCGACTGGCGCCGCGACCTCAAGTTCTCGACGTACGCGACCTGGTGGATCCGCCAGGCGGTGGCCCGCGCCCTCGCCGACAAGTCGCGCACGATCCGGCTTCCCGTCCACGTCGTGGAGCGCCTCCAGAAGATCAACCGCGCGGAGCGCACCCTGATGCTGCGCCTCGGCCGCGAGCCCTCGAACGAGGAGATCGCCGAGGAGGCCAAGCTGCCGCTGTATCAGGTGCTCGACGTGCGCAAGGCCGCCCGCTCCCCCATCTCCCTCGAGGAGCCCGTGGGCGACGAGGGCGAGTCGTCCTTCTCGGACTTCCTGGCCGACGCCGAGGCGATCGACCCGATGGACGCGGTCTCCGACCAGCTGCGCCACGAGGCCCTGCAGGAGGGCCTCAACGCCCTGCCGGAGCGCCACCGCCGGGTGCTCGAGCTGCGCTACGGCCTCGACGGGCTCGACCCGCGCACGCTCGACGAGATCGGCCGCGAGTTCGGCCTCACGCGCGAGCGCATCCGCCAGATCGAGGTCGAGGCGCTGCGCGAGCTGGCCGCGATCCGGGAGATCCAGGGCCTGCGCGCCGTCCCAGGGGCGTAGCCGCCACGGCATCCCCCGACCCGCATCGGGACGTGGCGCAGCCTGGTAGCGCACGCGCTTTGGGAGCGCGGGGTCGTCAGTTCGAATCTGACCGTCCCGACTCTGCGGATCGGAGCCTCTACGACATGGCCGGCGGCGCGCCCGGCCTGGAGCGCCTGTGCGTGCGCTTCTACGAGCGGGTCCTCGACGACCCCCTGCTCCTGCCGCTCTTCCGCGATCCCGGCGAGGAGCACGCCGAGCGCCTCAGCCTCTGGCTGACCGAGCTCCTCGGCGGCCCCAAGGCCCACACGGAGGCCCGTGGCGGCTTCGCCGTGATGAAGGGCGCCCACCACGGGCTGCGCATCACGGAGGCGCAGCGCAGCGCGTGGGCGGCCCACATGCGCGCGGCCTGCGCCGAGGTCGGCCTCGACGAGGAGTTCCAGCGCCGCTTCATGCCGCACATCGAGGGCGGCAGCACGTTCGCGATGCGCGTCTCCTGGCCGCGCGACCAGCGCGGGCCGCGCTAGGCGGGCACGGGCTCGGCCCGGACGGGCAGCGAGCGGTTCGCCCACTCCATCCCGCCGCCGAGCAGCAGCAGCCCGGCCAGCTGCCCGACGTAGAGCAGCTCCTCCCCGCCGACCCGCGTCAGCGTGCCGGCGAGCGCGATCACGATCACGCCCGCGAGGATCGCCGCGTTCGGGCCGGGCTTGCGCCGGCGCACGATCGACACGACCGCCCCGGCCACGAGCAGCGCCGTCCCGACGCTGTTCATGAGGATCGCCCACAGGTAGGCGTTGCCGACGAGCGCGTCGTTCGGCGGGGCGCCGAGCCCGTCCGTCGCGGCCAGAAGGGCGGTGTCAACGGGCGCGAGGACCACGCTCACGGCGGCGCCGACGCAGGCCGTGATGGTGGCGCCGAGGATCACGAGGGCGAGGGAGCGCGGCAGGGCCAGGAAGGCCGAGCCCGCGCCGAGGAGCGCCACGCAGAGGCAGGCGCCCGCGAGGTAGTAGACGGTGAAGGAGGCCGGCCCCCAGCCGTCGGAGGTGCCGTAGGCGGCGGCGCCACTGGCGGCGGCGAAGAGCAGCAGCCCGAGGGCCCAGAGCGGCTTCTGCGGCGCGAAGCGGCGGACGGCGCTGCCGGCCATCCGCGCCGCCAGCGCCCCGGCCACGAGCGCCGTCAGGAGCGGCAGGAGCGCGGAGTCGTGCAGCACGCCCCGTAGGCTACCGCCGATGGCGATGTCGCGGACCGCGTCGGGCACCCTGCTCGTGGCCGGCGCGGCGGCGCTGTGGGGCTTCAACGGCACCGTCTCCGCGCTGATCATGGAGGCGGGCGTCGCGCCATCGCGGCTTGCCCAGGCGCGCATCGTGCTCGCCGCCGCGCTCCTGCTCGGCTGGCTCCTCTGGCGGGACCGGGCGGCGCTGCGGCTGACCCGGCGGGAGGCACTCGCCTACGCCTCGTTCGGGATCATCGGGTTGGTGGGCGTGCAGTGGTTCTACTTCGAGGCGATCAGCCGCATACCGATCTCGATCTCGCTCGTCATCGAGTACTCCGCGCCCCTGCTCGTGGCGCTGTGGGTGCGCTTCGCCTGGCGCCGCCACCTGCCGTGGGCGGTGTGGGCCGCGATCCCGCTGGCCCTGGTCGGCCTCGCGCTGGTCCTCGACGTGCAGGGCGGGATCGATGGCCGGCTGTCGGCGCTCGGGGTCGCGCTCAGTCTCGCCGCCGCGCTCTGCTACGCCTACTACGCGCTGCACGCCGAGCGTCTGACGCAGCACCGCTCCGCGACCGCGGTGCTCGGGATCGGTCTCGGCTTCGGGTCGATCGCGCTGCTCGTGCTGCAGCCGCCGTGGGCGTTCCCGTTCGACGCGGCGGCGAGCTGGTCCGACGGGCTCGGGATCGACCTCCCGATCTGGCTGATGCTGATCTGGGTCTCGATCCTCGGCACGATCGCCCCGTTCGCGATGCTGATCGCGGGCGTGCGGATGATCGGCGCCGACGGGGCCAGCGTGACGGCCATGATCGAGCCCATCATCGCGGGCGCCGTCGCTTGGGTCCTGCTCGGGCAGTCCCTCTCCCCCCTGCAGATCCTCGGCGGGCTGGTGGTGCTCGCCGCGGTGGCCTGGGCCCAGGTCAGCCGCGCCCGGGCCGAGACGCTCACCCGTTGAGGATCAGATCGGCGCACTTCTCGCCGATCATGTGCACCCCGACCACCGGGTTGACCGTGGTCAGCGCCGGGAAGATCGCCCCGTCCGCGACGCGCAGGCCCTCGACGCCCTTGACCCGGAGGTCGGGGCCGACGACGGTCGTCGGGTCGTCGACGGCGCCGATCTTGCAGCCGCCGAGCGGGTGGTACACCGTGTGGTGCACCGCGCGGCCGTAGGTCGAGAGGTCGGCGCGCGACGTGATCGTCGGGCCGGGGGCGATCTCGCGCTTGATCCAGTCCTTGAACGGGCCGGTGGCCGCGACCTCGCGGGCGATCTCGAGGCCGTCGATGATCGTCTGCTCGTCGTACCCGTCGGGGTCGGTGAAGTAGCCGAAGTCGATCGCGGGCTGGATGTCGGGGTTGCGGGACAGGAGCCACAGGCGCCCGCGCGACTTGGTGCGCGGGATGTTCGGGGTCATGCAGATGCAGTAGCGCTCGTCCGGCACCGGGTAGCCGAGCCGCTCCGTGTTGAACGTGAACGGCAGCTGGTAGGTGTGGTACATCAGGTCCGGCCGGTCGTCCTCCTTGAGGCGGTTGACGAACAGCGCGCAGTCCGCACCCATCACCGTCTCCGGCCCGAGCGGCTTCTTCAGCTCCCAGATGATGATCGACTCGGGGTGGTCGAGGATCTCGCCGCCGACGCTGGGCAGGTCGTGCTGCACCTCGACGCCGAGCTCCCGCAGCTCGTCGGCGGGCCCGATGCCGCTGAGCAGGAGCAGGCGCGGCGAGTCGATCGCGCCGGCGCACAGGACGATCTCCTCGCGCGCCGTGTAGGTGACGGGCCCTTCGGGGCCGACGCAGTCGACCGAGCGGGCGCGGTCGCCCTCGAGGTTGATGCGCAGGCAGCGCGTGTCGCAGATCACGTGCAGGTTCTCGCGCGTGTCCATGATCGGGTGCAGGTAGGAGACGCTCGACGAGGAGCGCACGCCCGTCGCGGGGTCGTAGGCGACGTCGAGGAAGCCCGCCCCGTCGGAGAAGGGCTCGGCGTTCCAGTCGGGCTGGCGCTGGACCCCGGTGGCGGCGACGGCGGACTCGATCCAGTCGGGCAGGATCGGGTCGCGGTCCTGCTCCGGCACGATCTGGTGCTTGTTCGGGAGCTTGGCGTACCACTGCTCCATCCCCGCCCCGTCCCAGCCGGCGGCGCCCTGGGCGACCCAGTCGTCCCAGTCACCGGGCAGCGGCTTGAACCAGATCATCGTGTTGTGCGAGGAGCAGCCGCCGAGCACGCGCGCGCGGCTGTGCACGATGTGCGAGTTGCCGCGCGGCTGGTGCTGCGTCGTGTACGCGTAGTCGAGCGGGCCCTCCAGGAGCTCGAGCCAGCGCCTGATCTTGAGCACCTCGTCGAACTGGCGGTCGTCGGGACCGGCCTCGACGATCGCGACCTGCAGGTCGGGGTTCTCGCTCAGGCGCGCGCCGATGACCGCTCCGGCGGTCCCGCCGCCGACGATGACGTAGTCGAACTCCGTGGGCATGTCCCCTCCTCCGCCCCCTCGCGGGGCCTGCACGCGCAGCGTAG
>JBEGMS010000057.1:0-3167 GCA_041182985.1 Actinomycetota bacterium | reverse complement strand
AGATGGTGCGCGACATCGCCGCGACCGGCGGGACCGTCCTGTTCGTCGGCACGAAGAAGCAGGCCCGCGAGGCCGTCCAGGCCCAGGCGGAGCGCTGCGGCATGCCGTACGTGAACCACCGCTGGCTCGGCGGCCTCCTGACCAACTTCCGCACCATCACGGACCGCATCCAGCGCCTGCACGAGCTGCGCCGCCTGCGCGACGAGGGCCAGCTGGACCTCCTGCCGGCGAAGGAGCGCCTCGTGCGCCTGCACGAGCTCGAGAAGCTCGAGACGAACCTCTCGGGCGTGGCCAGCATGGCCAAGCTGCCGTCGGCCGTGTTCGTCATCGACCTCAACGCCGAGCAGCTCGCGGTGCGCGAGGCGCGCCGCCTCGGCATCCCGCTGATCGGCCTCGTCGACACGAACTGCGACCCGGACGAGGTCGACCTCGCGATCCCGGGCAACGACGACGCGATCCGCGCGAACGACCTGATCGCCCGCGTCGTCGCCGACGGCGTGATCGAGGGCCGCAAGCACCTGCCTGCCGGCGTCGAGGGCCTGACGGGCGAGGAGGCCGCCGCGGTCGACGAGGCCGTCCAGGAGATCCTGGCCGCCGCCGAGATCGCGGACGAGACCGCGCTCGAGGCCGTCGCCGTCGCCGACCAGGCGGAGGTCGCTGCCGCGGAGGCGCTGGCCGACCCGGCCGTGCCGGCCGAGGCGGCCGCCGAGGCCGTGGTCGAGGCGGTCATCGCCGAGGCCGTCGCCGAGGAGGCGGTCGCCGAGGCGATCGTCGCCGAGGAGATCGCCGAGGTGGCCGCGGAGCTGGCCGCCGAGGGCGAGGCCGCGGCCGAGGCCGCGGACGACGAGGGCACCCCGTCCGCCTAGGCGGGCACCGACGACACGGACGACCAGAGGACCGACGAGATGAGCGACTACAAGCCGGCTGCGGCCGACGTGAAGACCCTCCGCGAGCAGACCGGCGCGGGGATGATGGAGGTCCGCGACGCGCTCGTGGAGGCCGCGGGCGACCTCGAGGCCGCCAAGAAGGTGCTGCGCGAGAAGGGCCTCGCGAAGGCCGCCAAGCGCGGGGGCCGCGCGACCAGCGACGGCAAGATCGCCAGCTACATCCACGGCGGGGGCACCAAGGGCGTCCTCGTCGAGGTCGGGTGCGAGACGGACTTCGTCGCGAAGACGGACAAGTTCCAGGAGTTCGCGAAGGACATCTGCCTGCAGATCGTCTCGATGGACGCGACCCGCTACGTCTCGATCGAGGACGTGCCAGAGGAGGCGAAGGAGGCCGAGCTCGAGATCTACCGCTCGCAGGCCGCCGACAAGCCCGCCGACGTCCAGGACAAGATCGCCGAGGGCAAGCTGCGCAAGTGGTACGAGGAGGTCTGCCTCCTCCAGCAGCCGTACTTCCGCGACGAGGACCAGACCGTCGAGCAGGTGCGCGCCGCGCTCTCGTCCGAGATGGGTGAGAACATCGAGATCAAGCGCTTCGCCAGCTTCGTCCTCGGCCAGGAGTAGCCCCGTGACCGCAACCCCGTTCAGCCGCATCCTCCTGAAGCTCTCGGGGGAGTCGCTGATGGGGGAGGCCGGGTACGGCATGGACCCGGCCCGCCTCGCCGAGATCGCCTACGCGATCAGGCAGGTGCGCGAGCTCGGCGTCGAGGTCGCGATCGTCGTCGGCGGCGGCAACATCTTCCGCGGCATGGCGGAGTCGGCGAAGGGCATGGACCGCGCCTCCGCCGACTACGCCGGCATGCTCGCGACCGTCCTCAACGGGATCGCCGTGCAGGACGCCTGCGAGCGGATCGGGGTGTTCACGCGCGTGCTCAGCGCCCTCGACATCCAGGAGGTCGCCGAGCCGTACATCCGCCGCCGCGCGATCCGCCACCTCGAGAAGGGGCGCGTCGTGATCTTCGCGGGCGGCACGGGCAACCCGTACTTCACGACGGACACGGCGGCCGCGCTGCGCGCCTGCGAGATCGGCGCCCAGACGATCCTGATGGGCAAGAACGGGGTGGAGGGCGTCCTCGACAAGGACCCCCGCGAGCACGCGGACGCGGCGCTGATCTCGGAGATCACGCACCTCGAGGCCGTCGAGCGCGGGCTCAAGGTCATGGACACGACGGCGCTGACCCTGTGCATGGAGAACGACATGCCGATCCGCGTCTTCAACGTCAACGACGCCGAGAACGTCGTGCGGGTCGTCCGCGGCGAGCCGATCGGCACCCTCGTCGCGAGCGGGGCACGGGTCGCCCCGGTCGCGCCGAAGGAGCCCCGCGCGTAGGCTGGGTTTCGATGGGCCGCTCCGACACGTCCGAGTCGTCCGACGAGCGCGAGGCGCGCCGGCGCATCGCGCAGGCGCAGATCCGGCAGTTCCCGGATCCGGTGCTGCGCTCCGGGACGCATCCGGTCGAGGACTTCGACGACGACCTGCGCGCCCTCGCCGCGCGCATGTTCGAGCTCGCCGACGACGCCGTGGGGGCGGGCCTCGCCGCGCCCCAGATCGGCCTCCTGCGCCGCTTCGCGGTCGTCAGCCTCGACGACGACGAGGGCTGGATCGCGATGGCCAACCCGGAGATCACCGCCTACTCGGAGGAGACCGAGGTCGGCGGCGAGGGCTGCCTGTCGCTCGACCTGCTCCTGCGCGAGGGGCACTCCGTCCCCGTCGCCCGCTCGACCCGCATCACCGTGCGCTGGCAGGACCTCGACGGGGCCTGGCAGGAGCGCGAGCTGCTCGACCTGCCGGCGCGGATCATCCAGCACGAGGTCGACCACCTGGACGGCGTCCTGACGCTCGACCGGGCCGAGCCCGAGGCGCGCCGCGAGGCGATGCGCCTCCTGCGGGAGGGGACGCGCTGAGCGCCCGCGCGCCGTTCGCGGGCACGTCCGCGTTCGGCGCCGCCGTCCTGCGCGGGCTCCTCGAGCGCGGGGTCGAGGTGCCGCTCGTCCTCTCGCAGCCGGACCGCCCTGCGGGCCGCAGCCGCCGGCCGACGCCGCCGCCCGTGGCGGCGCTCGCGCAGGAGCTCGGCCTGCCGCTCGTGCAGCCCGAGCGCGCGCTCGACGCCCACGACGCCCTCGCGCGCCTCGCCGGGGGCGAGCGGCTCCTGCGTCGGCGCAACCCGCCAGACCACCGTCGTCTCGCCGTCGAGGTCGAGCAGCGCCCCGACCCGCGGGCGC
>JBEGMS010000056.1:0-2873 GCA_041182985.1 Actinomycetota bacterium | reverse complement strand
CCCGCGACCGGCGGCGATAGACTCGACGGCATGACGCGTCCCGCCTGGCATGAGGACTGGTTCCCGGAGCTCCGCGACGAGCGCCCGTGGACGATGGAGGAGATGATCGACGCGGAGCCCGAGCTGGCCGAGCGGATCGCCTCCCTGAAGGCGCTCGGGAAGTCGTTCGAGCGCTTCGCCAAGCGGATCGCCGAGGTCCACGCGGCGGGCGAGCCGATCACCGTCGTCGGCTGCGGCACGAGCGAGCACGCGGCCCGCGCCGTCGCGGCCCAGCTCGACGAGGCGCTCGGCCACCGCGGCCCGCGGCCGGTGGGCCGACAGGCGCTCGAGGCGGCGCTCGACATGCCGGAGGGCGGCGCCGTGATCGCGATCTCGCACGACGGCGGCACCCGCGGCACCCTGCACGCGATGACGGCGGCCGAGGAGGCCGGCGCCTGGGTCGGCCTGATCACCGCCAACCCGGACGGGGCGCTCAAGGACTCCGCCAACGCAGTCGCGCTGACGCCGATGGTGGACCGCAGCTGGTGCCACACCGTCGGCTACATCTCGCCGATGACCGCGGGCGCCGCGATCGCGGGTCTGATCGCCGGCCGCCCCGTCGACGCCGGCGCCCTGCGCATGCACCTGCGCGAGTGCCTCGCGCTGCGCGCCCAGGCCGCGGAGATCGCCGGCGCCTTCTCCGGGATCGAGCGGCTGATCGCGATCGGCGGCGGCTATGACCGGATCAGCGCGGACGAGCTCGTGCTCAAGGTCGAGGAGGGCCTGCACCTGCCGTCCGCGGCGCGCGACCTCGAGACCTTCCTGCACGGCCACCTCCCCGCCTGCGACGAGCGGACCGGGCTCGTGGTCTTCGCCACCGAGCACCGCGGCCGCGCGCGCCGCACCGACCGCGGCCGCCTCGCCCTGCGCGCGGCGCGCCGGGTCGGCATGCCCTGCGCCGCGATCATGGTGCCGGCCGTCGAAGGCGTCTGGGGCCGTGAGCTGACGAGCGCGGGGCGCATGCTGCTCCCCCACGCCGCGAAGCTGTCGCCGACCACGAGCGCCCTGACCGCGAGCGCGATCGCGCTGCAGGTCCTGACGCTCGAGCTCGTGCACGCGCGCGGCACCTACCCGGACCTGATCCGCCGGGAGGAGGAGGCGTGGCGCGAGGCCGCGGCGATCGCCGAGAACGACGAGGAGTGGTAGGCCGATGAGCGAAGGCATGACCCCCGCGGCCCAGGAGCTGGTGACCGCCGTCCAGCACCTGCGCGGCGCCGACCACGCGCTGCGCCAGTGCCTGACCCTGCTGCGGCAGGGCGGCGAGGAGGTGCCGGAGACGGTCGAGGACGCGCTGTCCCTGGTCTCCGACGCCCTGCAGACGCTCGAGTCGTGAGCCCCGAGGAGGCCGTCGCGCTCGCCTGCGCGGCGTTCGACCTCGATCCCGCGCACGCCCGCGTGCTGCGCGCCGCCGACCACATCACGGTCGCCCTCGACGACGATCACGTCGCCCGCGTCATCCCCGACCCCGACGACGACGTCCGCCGCGTCCTCGCCGCGGCGATGCTGCTGCCGCGCCTCCTGCAGCGGCTCGACGAGCCGGTCGAGCGCGACGGCGCGCTGATCGTCGCCTACCCGCGGATCGCCCCGGGCCTCGACGGGATGGGCGACCTCGCGCCCGGGGGCGCGAGCCTCGCCGCCCACCACGCCCAGGGCCGCCTGCTCCTGCGCTCGGGCGCGGTCGACCTGCCCGTCTTCGACCCGGTGCACCTGGCCGAGCGCTGGCTCGACCGCGCGCCCGACGTCCTCGACCGCGACGAGCGGGCGGCGCTCGTGCGGGCCGTCGACGGGCGCTGGGCGCTCGTCGACGGAGAGCCGGCCGTCCTCCACGCCGATGCCCATCCGGCCAACTGGTTCGCCGACGACGCGGGGCCCTGGCTGATGATCGACCCCGAGTACCTCTCGATCGGGCCCGCCGTCTACGACCTCGCCCCGCTCGAGGTCGTCGAGCGGCGGCTCGGGGACGGCCCCTCGCGCTTCGCGTCGCTCCGGGCGGGCTACGAGGAGGCCACGGGGCCGGTCGACGAGGCCGCGCTCGCCGCCGCCATCGGCGCGCGCGAGCTCCTGTCGGTGGCCTGGCTGGCCGCCCACGCGCGGGATGCCGCGGCCGCCGATCGCGTGCGGGCGCGCCTCGCCGACGCCCTCGCCGGCCGTGCCGGCTCCTGGCGCGCCTAGGCCGGCGGCACCTTCGCGCCCGGGTTCATGATCCCGCGGGGGTCGAGCGCGTCCTTCAGCCGGCGCTGCACGGCGAGGAGCGCCGGGTCCTGCTCGGCGGCCGCCGCGACCTTGAAGCGCCCGACGCCGTGCTCGCCCGAGATCGTGCCCCCGAGCGAGCGGGCGAGCGCGAACAGGCGCGGCGCGGCCGCGGTCGCGCGGGCGAGCTGGTCGGGGTCGGCGCGGTCGAACATGAACGAGGCGTGCAGGTTGCCGTCGCCGGCGTGCCCCCAGCTCGTCGTCTCGAGGCCGACCTCCTCGCCGAGCGCGCGCACTCCGAGGACCGCCTCGGCGAGGCGGTCGACGGGGACGGCGATGTCCTCGCTGAGCTTGCCGCCGTGACGGGCGAGCACCGCGAGGGAGACGCCGTCGCGCCACGCCCAGATGCGGGCCGCGTCCTCCGGGCCGGGGGCGATCAGGTCGCTCGCGGTCGGCCGCAGCATGTCGGCGATCAGGTCCCGCTCGGCCGTCGCGCCCGCGAGGGTGCCATCGGCCTCGGCGAGCACCGCGAACTCGGCGCCGGCCGGCAGGTCGCCCGGGTAGCCCGCGCGGGAGGCGGCGATCGCACCCCGGTCGAGGAACTCGAGGGCCGCGGGCACCGCGCCGCTCGCCATCGCCAGGGC
>JBEGMS010000055.1:0-2859 GCA_041182985.1 Actinomycetota bacterium | reverse complement strand
GGGACGCCCTCGCCGAGGCAGGCGTCGGCGACGGGCCGGTACCAGCGGCGCCCGGCGGACGACACGACGCGGTCGTAGGGCACGTCCGGCGTGACGGCGGGCCACGAGGCGTAGACCTCGGCGCCGACACCCCAGCCGACCCCCGTCGACCACTGCGCCCGGACGATGCGCGCGAGGTCGGCCGCGGGCGCGATCGCCCCCACCCCGACGAGCTCGCGCTCGGGCATCAGCTCGCCGGCGAGATCGGCCGTCCAGAGCGCGGTGTGGCCGCCCTGCGAGTGCCCCATCACGGCCCAGCGGCGCTCGGGCTTCGCGCCGGGCACGTCGTCGAGGGCGCGCACCGCGTTGACGACGTCCTGGGCCTCCGAGCGGCCGAGCAGGTACTGCGGCGGGCCGGCGGTGCCGAGCCCGGCGTAGTCGGGTGCGACCACCGCGAAGCCCAGCCGCGCGGCGAGGGGCAGCCACTCGCGCCCGGGCCCGACGGGCTCGCGGCGGCGGCTCGGCGCGCACGACCGGCCGAGGCCGATCGTGCCGTGCGCGTAGGCGAGGACCGGCCGGCCGCCCTCGGGTGCGGCCCGCGTGGGCACGTAGGCGATGCCGCCCGACACGGCCGGCGAGCCGTCCTGACGGACCGTGCGGTAGAGGATGCGGTACGCGGTCGCGCCCTGGACCTCGGCCTCGGGCAGGGACTCCACGCGCAGGAGCGCGCCCGGCTCGGCGTCCTCGAATCCGGCGGGCGCCGCGTAGAAGGCGTCGAGCGCGTCCTGGCGGCGGTCCTCGGCGACCCGGTGGGCGAGCGCCGACAGCCCGATCGCCGCGGCGATCACGCCGAGCACGACGAGGATCCCGGTCCGGACCCTCACGCGGACGCCCGTCCGCGCCCGGCGCCCGCGCCGGCGCGCACCGGGGCGGGTCCGGGACGGGAGACCCGCAGATCGTCGATCGGCATGGACGGATCCTACGTGCGACGGGTCCCGAGGACGTCCATCTCCTCGAGCTCGGTGCCGCGCGTCTCGCGCACGAAGCGCCAGACGTAGGCCAGGGACAGGACCGCGAACAGCGTGAACATGCCGTAGGCGAGGCCGAGCGAGACCTGCACCAGCTCGGGGAAGGTCTCGGACACGACGAAGTTGGCGATCCAGTTCGCCATCACGCCGACCGACAGGGCGGCGGCGCGGATCGCGTTGGGGAACATCTCGCCGAGCAGCACCCACACGACCGGCCCCCAGGTGGCGGCGAAGAAGGCCACGAACACGTTGAGGGCGACCACGGCGAGCGGGCCCTGCGCGCCCTCGAGCGCGGGCATGCCGTCGACGCGCGGCGCCGTCTCGAACACGACGGCCAGCGTGCCGAGGCTGAGGGCCATCCCGACGCTGCCGATCAGGAGCAGCGGCTTGCGCCCGATGCGGTCGACGAGCAGGATCGCGACCACGGTGAAGACGACGTTGACGAGCGAGATGATGGTCGAGGTGAGGAAGGCGTCGCCGGCGTCGAACCCGACGCTCTCCCAGATCAGGTTGGAGTAGTAGAAGACGGCGTTGATCCCGACGAACTGCTGGAAGACGGCGACCCCGATGCCGATCCACACGATCGGCAGGAGGCCCGAGCCGCGGGCGCGCAGGTCGGCCAGGCGCGAGCGGCCGTCGTCGTCGTCGAGCGAGCGGCGGATCGCGTCGAGCTTGGGCGCGACGTCCTCGACGTAGATCGACTGCAGGACCGAGCGGGCCTCCTCCTCGCGGTCGGCCTCGACCAGGTAGCGGGGCGACTCCGGCAGCCGCAGGGCGAGCAGCCCGTAGACCGCGGCCGGCACGACCATCAGCAGGAACATCCACTGCCAGGCGTCGAGCGGCCCGAGCGGATTGGAGGCCGAGTCGCCGGCGAGGCCGATGATGACCTCGTTCACCAGCTGCGTCGCGAAGATCCCGATCACGATCGCGAACTGGAACAGCGACGACAGCCGCCCGCGCAGGTGCGCCGGGGCGATCTCGGAGATGTACATCGGCGAGACCACCGCGGCGAGGCCGATCGCGAAGCCGCCGACGACGCGCCAGGCCATGAAGTCCCAGACGGCGACCGGCAGCGCCGTGCCAACCCCGGCGACGAGGAACAGGGCGGCCGCCACGAGCATCACGCGGCGGCGCCCGTAGCGGCCGGCGATGCCCCCGCCGACGAAGGCGCCGACGGCCGAGCCGAGCAGGGCGATCGACACCACGAAGCCCTGGAGGAAGCCCGACTCGATCGAGAACGCCGCGAAGACCGCCTTGTTGGCGCCGTTGATGACGCTCGAGTCGTACCCGAACAGGAAGCCGCCCAGGGCCGCGACGACCGCGAGCGCGAGCACGCGGCCGCCGTGGACGGGCTCGGGCGGGGCCTGCGCCCCGTGGTCGACCGGTCCGTGCATGCGGCGACCCTACCGGATTCGCCCCCGCACCTCTGAATCAACGCCGAATGGCGATTGGTCTCAGAAAGCATCGGTGCAAGCCTATGTATATCCGATCCGATCCCCCGAAAAAACACATAGCGGTAAACCTATGAATTGCTCCCGCAATGCTCCGATGCGTCGCACAACTACATAGCCATTGGCCTATGTGAATCGTTCTGGTACGGTCCGCCCATGCTGAACCTCTCCCCCGACGAACTCCTCTCCACCACCCGCGCGGTGCGCAAGCGCCTCGACCTCGAGCGGCCCGTCGCGCGCGAGACCATCGAGGAGTGCGTCGCGCTCGCGCTGCAGGCGCCGAGCGCCGGCAACTCGCAGACCTGGTCGTTCGTGATCGTGACGGACCAGCCCACCAAGGACGCGATCGCCGGCTGGTACGCCCGGTCGTTCGCGGCCTACGCCGCCGCCGGCGTCCCGGC
>JBEGMS010000054.1:0-5120 GCA_041182985.1 Actinomycetota bacterium | reverse complement strand
GCACTACGACATGGACCTCTGGGCCGACGACCTCAAGGCCGTCCTCGACGACGCCGGCATCCAGAAGACGCACGTGCACGGCACGTCGATGGGCGGCATGGTCGCGCTCGCCTTCGCCGGCCGCCACCCCGAGTACGTCGACCGCCTCGTGCTCGACTGCCCGATGGCGAAGTCCGACTACATGGCGCGCGCCCACTGGGACGTCTGGGCGGCGCTCGCCCAGGCCCAGGGCATGGGCGGCCGCGGCCTCGCGCAGGAGATCGCGACGAAGTGCCTGAGCCGGAAGTTCCTCGACACGCCCGCCGGCGACGAGACCGTCGGCGTGATCCAGGGCGTCCTCGAGCGCAACTGCTCCGTGCCCGTCTTCACCGGCGCGTGCGCCGCGATGCGCGACATGGACCTGCGCCCGTACGCGGCGAAGGTGACCGCCCCGACCCTCGTGATGGTCGGCTCGGAGGACTGCCTGACCCCGATCGACGCGGGCCCCGACGGCGCCGGCGCGCGCTGGATCCACGAGAACATCGCGGGCTCCGAGTTCTACATCGTCGAGGGCTCCGGCCACACGAACCTGATGGAGGAGCCCGAGCTCTCCGCGGACATCGTGATCCGGTTCCTCCAGGGCGAGCGCGTCCACAACGCGTAGGCCCCGGGCCGACCCGCCCCCATGGACGTCGTCAACCTCGGTCGCACGGGCCTGCGCGTCTCGCGCGCGTGCCTCGGCACGATGACGTTCGGCCGCCAGGCCGACGAGGCGGAGGCGACGCGGATCGTCGACCGGGCGCTCGCGGCCGGCGTCACGTTCGTGGACACGGCGGACGCCTACCCGATCCCGCCCGCGATCGAGACGAACGGCCAGACCGAGGAGATCCTCGGCCGCATCCTCGCGGGGCGCCGCGAGCACGTCGTGCTGGCCACGAAGTGCCACTTCCCGATGGGGCCGGCGCCGCACCAGCGCGGCAACGGGCGGCTGCACATCCGCCGCTCCGTGGAGGCGAGCCTCCGGCGCCTGCAGACCGACTGGATCGACCTCTTCCAGGTGCACCAGATGGACCCGCACACGCCCGTCGAGGAGACCCTCGACGTGCTCGAGGACCTGCGCCGGGAGGGCAAGATCCTGTTCGGCGGCTCGTGCAACTTCTCGCCGGTCGAGACGGCCGGGGCGCAGATCGCGGCGGCCCGCCTCGGCGTCGAGGGCTTCGCCTGCCTGCAGCCGCGCTACAACCTGCTGCACCGCCACTGCGAGCACGCGACCTTCCCGATCGCGCAGGCCGAGGGGCTCGGGGTGATCCCGTACAACCCGCTCGCCGGCGGCTTCCTGACCGCCAAGCACCGCGGCCGCCGGCCCGACGAGGAGCCGCCCCCGGGCCGCTTCTCCCTGCCGGGCATGAGCGGCACCACGTACCGCACCCGCTACTGGAACGACGCGATGTTCGCGAAGGCGGAGCGCGTCTTCGCCATCTGCGACGCGGCCGGCCTGACCCCCGCCCGCGTGGCCGTCGGCTGGGTGCTCGCCCAGGAGGCCGTGACGGCGCCGATCCTCGGCGCCTCGCGGGCCGACCAGCTCGACGACGTGCTGCCCGCCTTCGACGGGCCCCTGCCCGACGACCTCCTCGCCGCCCTCGACGAGGCGACCCGCGACGACACCCTGGAGTGGCGCCAGTGACGGCGGCCGGGATCGAGGAGCAGATCGCGGAGATCCTCGAGGAGCTCGGCGAGGACCTCGAGGTCCAGCGCGTGACGGTGCGCCTCAGGGCCGACGACGCCGTCTTCCCGATCGCCTACGAGTGGCTCGGCGAGGGCGCCGCCTCGATCCGCGAGACGCCCCAGGTCGACATGGCCGCGCAGCCGGTGGTGCTGGCGATGCAGGCGGGCGCCGAGCAGGTCGCCCAGGACGACTGCGCCGCCGCCACCGACGACCCGGGCTTCCAGGAGATGCTGCGGCTGTTCGGGGGGATGAAGGCGCAGATCGTGACGGCCGTGCGCGACCGCCGGGGCGAGATCGTCCTGCTCCTGAGCGTGCACGACCTCGTCGCGCCGCGCACCTGGTCCGACATCGAGCGGCGCTGGTGCCGCCACGGGGCCGACCGGATCTGGGAGCTCGCGAGCGCCTGATGGCCGAGCACCGCCTCGACCCGCCGGTGCGCCGGCCCCTCGCCGAGCTGCCCGACACGGGGCACAACCGCTGGCACCCCGACCTCGAGCCCGCGCTCGTCGTGCAGCCGGGCGACGAGATCGTCGTCGACTGCCGCGACGGCCTCGACGGGCAGGTCGTGCCCGCCACGGTCGACGCCGACCTGCCGCTGATGGACTTCGGGCGCAACCACCCGATGACCGGCCCGATCTTCGTGGAGGGCGCCGAGCCCGGCGACGTCCTGCAGGTCGACATCCTCGAGGTGCGCACCGACACGTTCGGCTCGACGCCGGTGATCCCCGGCTTCGGGCTGCTCGCCGACCGCTTCCCCGACCCCTACCTCGTGACCTGGGGCCTGCACGACGGCGTCGCCACGAGCGGCCGCATGCCGGGCGTCGCGGTCCCCGAGGACGCCTTCGTCGGCGTGATCGGCGTCGCCCCGTCGGCCGAGCGGCTCGCCGCCTGGACCGCGCGCGAGGCGGCCGTCGGCGAGGCCGCGCTGCCGCCGTCGCCCGACGGCGCCGCGCCCGTCCACGAGCCCTACGCCTCGACCGGCGCGCGCACGATCCCGCCGCGCGAGCTCGGCGGCAACCTCGACGTGATGCAGGTTCGCGCGGGCGCGAGCGTGTTCTTCCCGGTCGACGTGCCGGGGGCGCTCCTGTCCCTCGGCGACATCCACTTCAGCCAGGGCGACGGCGAGGTCTGCGGCACGGCGATCGAGTGCCACGGCCAGGCCCGCATCCGCGTCACCCCGCTGCGCGAGGTGCGCCACCGCCCCACGACGCCGCTCGTCGAGTCGACGGAGCCCGCGTTCCGGGCCCGCCGCCACGTCACCACGACCGGCCTGCCGATCGACGGCGCGGGCGTCGTGCACCCGATGGACCTGACCCTCTGCGCGCGCAACGCGATCGCGCAGATGATCCGCTGGCTCGGCGACGAGGCCGGGCTCAGCCCCGAGCAGGCGTACGTGCTCTGCTCGGTCGCCGTCGACCTCAGGATCTCGGAGGTCGTCGACATCCCCCACCCCGTCGTGTCGGCCCTGTGCCCGCTCGACGTCTTCACCGAGATCCGACCGCAGCGCGGCTAGCCGCGATACATCCACGAGCACGAAGAGACCAGGAGGTCACAGCAACATGGGCGTCGTCAAGGGCTGGGAAGGCCGCTTCTACGAGGACTTCGAGATCGGGGACGTGTACCGCAGCCGGCTCGGCCGCACGGTCACGGAGACCGACAACATCTGGTTCACGAACCTCACGCTGAACACGAACCAGGTCCACTTCAACAACCCCTTCGGCGAGGCCTCGCCGTTCGGGAAGGTGCTCGTCAACTCCGCCTTCACGGTGGCGCTGGTCACGGGCCTGTCGGTGACCGACGTCTCGGAGAACGCGATGGCGAACCTCGCCTGGGACGACATCCGCCTGCCGAACCCCGTCTTCGTCGGCGACACCGTCTGGTGCGAGTCCGAGGTGCTGGAGAAGCGCGAGTCGGAGAGCCGCCCGTACGTGGGCATCGTCGGCATCCGCACGCGCGGCATCAACCAGCGCAAGGAGGTCATCTGCGAGTTCCGGCGCAAGATGATGATCTACCGCCGCGAGGGCTCGAAGGCCCCCGACGTCTTCCCCGTCACGGACGCGGAGTGGCAGGTCTGATGGCGAAGAACCACGACCGCCAGCACCTGTCGACGGCGCCCGGCGCCTACTTCGACGCCGTCGACCGCAAGGACATGGAGGGCACGCTCGCGTTCTTCGCGCCGGACGCGACCTTCACGATCCAGTCGGCCCACATCACGTTCGAGGGCCACGACGGGCTGCGCCAGCTGTTCGAGAACTTCTTCGGCGACTACTCGCACATCGAGCACAACATCACCAACATCGTCGTCGACGAGACGGCGGGGAAGGTCTCCACGGAGCAGTCGTGCCCGCACGTCAAGAACGACGGCTCGCTCGACCACGTGATCACCTGCAACTTCTTCACGGTCGACGAGGCGGGGCTCTTCACCCGCGTGATCGTCTGGATCGACGGCGTCTCGCCCCTGAGGGACTGAGCGATGTCCCTGCGCGCGCGCCTCAACCGGGGGGACATCCTCGTCGCCCCCGGGGCCTACGACGCCCTCACGGCCCGCCTGCTCGAGCAGGCGGGCTTCGAGGCGGTCTACCGCGGCGGCTACGCCGCCTCGGCGGCCGCCTTCGCCCTGCCCGACCTCGGCATCACCACGCTGACCGACATGGTCGACCACCTGCGGCGCATGACGAGCGCCGTCTCGGTGCCGGTGATCGCCGACGCCGACACGGGCTACGGCGAGGTGCCGCAGGTGATCCACACGGTGCGCGAGCTCGAGGCGGCCGGCGCCGCCGCGATCCAGTTCGAGGACCAGGTGTTCCCGAAGCGCTGCGGGCACATGGAGGGCAAGAAGGTGATCCCGGCCGAGGAGATGGTGGTCAAGCTGCGCGCCGCGCTCGACGCCCGCCGCGACCCCGAGACGGTGATCATCGCCCGCTCCGACGCCACGGCGGTGACGGGGCTCGACGACGCGATCCGCCGCTCCCGGCTCTACGCCGAGGCGGGCGCCGACGTGATCTTCATCGACGCGCCCACCTCCGAGGAGGACCTCACGGCGATCGCCCGGGGCGGCATCGACGCCGTCCTGATGGTCAACGTGTCCGAGCACGGCAAGACGCCCGACCTCGGCGCGCAGCGCTTCCAGGAGCTCGGCTTCGGGCTCGTCATCTACCCGTCCTCGACCCTGTTCGCGGCGGCCCAGTCCACGAAGGACCTCGCCGCGACCCTGCTGGCGGAGGGCTCGACGACGAGCGTCGTGCCCCGCATGATGCCGTTCGACGAGATCAACGGGATCCTCGGCAAGGACGAGTGGGATTCCGTCGAGGACCGACTGCGAGGAGTGGACGCATGAGCAGCACGGAGCGGATCGGGGTCCTGCACATGCCGTCGATGGCGCGCCGCCCCCGGGCCCCCCCCGCCGCGGGCCCCC
>JBEGMS010000053.1:0-4013 GCA_041182985.1 Actinomycetota bacterium | reverse complement strand
GCGGGCTAGGCGAGCTTGACGGCCGTGCCGTAGGCGACGACCTCGGTTCCCATCTCCATCATCTCGCTCGAGTCGAAGCGCATCGCGATGATCGCGTTCGCGCCCTTCGCCTCGGCCTCGGCCACCATCCGCTCGATCGCCTCCTGCCGGCCCTCGTGCAGCATGTCCGTGAGGCCGCCGAGCTCGCCGCCGACGATCGACTTGAAGCTCGCGCCGAACTGGCCCTTGAGGCCGCGCGAGCGCACGGTCAGCCCGAACACCTCGCCGTAGACCTCAGTGATCGTGCGCCCCGGCACGTCGTTCATGGTCGAGATCAGCATCGTCCTGCGCTCCTCTCCGTGGGAAGCGCCGACGATAGCCGCGGTGCGGCGAGCCCGCTAGCCGGTGCGGTCGATCCAGCGCACGGCGAGCCCGCCGAGGCCGACAAGCGTGAGCACGCCGGCGAGCAGCGCGAGCAGGACGACGGGGAGGGGCACCCGCTAGGCCACGGTGGGCACCGTGACGACCGCCTGGTCCTCCGTCAGGTCGACGGCCGCGACCTCGGCGACGACGGGGTCGTCGGCGGCCTCGTCGGGCACGGGCGCCGCATCGACGGGCACGGTCTCGACCGGGAGCTCCATCGGCTGCACGGGCTCGAGGTCGCCGGACGACCCCGCGCTCGAGCCGGCGTCGTCGGCGGGCTGCGCGGCGGCCTCGTCCTTGGCCTTGTCGCGGGCCCGGGCGGCGCGGATCGCGCCCATGATGCCCGAGTACATCTTCGCGTCGGGGTCGACCTGCTTGAGCGCCGCGGCGTAGCACTCCTGCGCGTGGTAGCCGATGCGGCCGGTGTTGAAGTACTGGTTGATCACCGCCTTGCCGCAGGCGCTGTCGCTCCTGCCCTGTGCCGCCCCGGCGGGGGCGGGGAGAGCGATGGCCGAGCACAGGACCAGGATGACGGCCGAGGCGCCGATGCCGGGCGCCCGCGCGTTACGACGGTGGGAGGGACTCATAGACGCTGAGAACCGACGGGTCGCCGCCGGAGAGATCCAGGGCCCGGTCGAGAGCCGTTCGACCCTGCTGGGGCTCGCCCCAGGAGAATGCGAGGTAGGTCCCATAGTAGAGCCACGGTTCGAAATTGGACGGCTCGAGATCGATCGCGCGTAGGAGCGCAGCCTGTGCACCGGTGCGGTCACCGAGGAACTCGCGTGCGTCTGCGGCGGCGAGCAGCGGCTCGATCGCGAGCGGGTTGTACCGCTCGGCGCTCACTGCCAACTCAAGGGCCGCCTGCGGATCCTCGAGCAGGATCCGGGTGCTTCGCTCCGTCTGTCTCGCGGACAACCAGAACGGGATCGCGAGGAGCCCGGCGACGAGCAACCCGATCGCCCCGGCGGTGGCGAGCGACCGGATCGCTGCGCCCACACGCGCCGGATCGCGCGGTGCGCGCGAGACGGCGCCGATGGCGGCGAAGGCGATCACGCCCTGCGCGGCCAGGTCCCAGTCGACGTCCACCAGCCCCTGGGCGAGGAAGGCGAGCGCCGCGACGACGGCGACGGTCGTGCCCTCGGCATCGTCGAGGGGTGCCCGACGCAGCGACCGGATCGCCATCGCGACCAGGGCGATCGCGCCGGCGATGAACGGGGCACCCCCGGCGAGGCCGGTGCCCGCGAGCACCTCCAGCACCGTGTTGTGGGCCGAATCCGTGGTGTAGGCGGGCTCCCGCGTCGTCTGCTCGAGCAGACGGAACGTCCCCGCTCCGTCGCCGACCAGCGGCGAGGCGGTGAATCCGCTCCACGCCGTCTGCCACCAGTGGTCGCGCAGGTTCGCGCCGATCCCGATGCGCACGCCGGTCTGGTCGACCGATCCCGTGAAGCCGGCGCGGATCGCCTCAACCGTCGCCGTCGGTCCACCGGCCCTGACCACCACGGCGGCGGCGAGCACGACCAGCACGCCCGCGGCTGCGAGGATCGTGCGGCGCGACGCCCGTTTACGGGCGCCGACGGGGTCGGCGCCGGGGAGGGTGCTCGGTGCGATCAGCGCGATCATCGCACCGACCGACGCGGCGATGATCACCGCGAAGATCAGCCCGCGGCCAGCGGCCGGCACCGACTTCTCGATCGCGTTGAAGGCCGGCCACGTGGCGATCCAGAGCCCGAGGGTGATCGCCGGGATCATGGCCGCCAGTCCCACGAGCCGCATGCGCGGAGCTGCGGGGAGGACCAACTGCATCACGGCGATGCCGATGAGGGCGAGGCCCACTCCGGAGCGCGACGAGGTGAGGATCAGCGCCATGGCGTTGACCCCGGCCGCGGCCCCGCCGATCGCGCGAAGCCGGGGGCTGCGATGCGCGCACAGCGCGAGAGCGCCGAACAGCCCCGCGAGGGCGAGGATTGCCATCGCGTTGGGCAACGAGAGCGTCCCGGAGAGGCGCGGGGTGAACTGCACACCGGTGGTCCCCTCGAAGGAACGCGCGATCAGCGCCCACGCGCTGGCCGCCGTCGCCACCGTCGTCAGGGCCGCGGTGATCGCCGTGCCGGGGCGCCGCAGCACCGGGCCGAGGAGGACCCCCAGGGACAGTGCACCGAGATACGCCGCAGCGAGAATCGCGTCGCCGACGCTGCGGCCGGGCGAAAGGGACCACGTGGCCGAGATCGCGGCGACGAGGGCGAACAGCGCCAGCCCGCCGCCTGCGATCAGCACCAGCGGATCCGGCCGGGGACACGGCCAGCGGCCGAGCGCGATCATCGCGAGCCCCACCGCCGCCGGGATGGTCGTGCCGGCGGCGATCAGGCTGGCCGCCCCGGGTGCCAATCCGCCGGCGCCGAACAGGAGGCCCCAGACGGCCAGCACGACGCCGGGCGCCGCGAGCAGGAGCGCCGCGGTCGGGCTGAGACGGGGCAGGGGCCGCACGCGTCCGATACTAGGCGGACTCGGGGCCCGCGTCCTCAGTGATTGAGGGGATCGGCGACGATCAGCAGCAGGCGGGCGCCGCCGATCCGGTCGGCGCCGACGCCCTCCATCGGGGTCGGCACGGCGCCCTCGAGGCGCAGCTGCTTGATCAGGCGCTTCGCCGCCGGGATTCCGGCGGGGTCGTCGACCTGGTACATCACGTAGGTCTTCTCGAAGCTGTGGTCGGGCGCATCGCCCACGGCGGTGATCGGGTAGTCGGCGAGCATCAGCTGGCGCGCGGCCTCCGCGGCGACGCCGTCGGCGCCGAGGCCGTTCCAGACCGCGATCGGGGTGGCGGCCGGCGTCGGTGCGGCGACCGCCTTCGGCGCCTCCGGCTGCGCGGGCCCGCGGTCGGCGATCAGGCCGTAGGCGAACATGCCGCCGACCAGGAGCACCGCGACCGCGAGCACGGCGCCCGCGATGATCAGGGGCAGCGCGGCCCGCTCGAGCACGCGGCGGCGGCGCACGGCGCGCCAGGCGCCCGTGTCGAGGAGGAACTGCTGCTCGGCGACGGCCATGGCGAACCGGTACGCCCTCGGGCGCCCGGTTCCTGCCCGGGCGCCGCGTGGGCGGGGTACGCTGACGGGCATGTTCGTGAGCCTCGAGGGACCGGACGGGGTCGGCAAGACGACGCAGGTCGCCCTGCTCGTCCAGCGCCTGCGCGCCGAGGGCCATGACGTGCTGCAGTGCCGCGAGCCCGGCGGCACCGAGCTCGGCGAGCGCGTGCGCTCGCTGCTCCTCGACGGCCAGGTGGCCATCGCCGACCGCGCCGAGGCAATGCTGTTCGCGGCCGCGCGGGCGCAGATCGCCGAGGAGGTGATCCGCCCGGCGCTCGCCGCCGGGCGCTGGGTCGTCTGCGACCGCTACATCGACAGCTCGATCGTCTACCAGGGCATGGCGCGCGGGCTCGGCGTCGACCCGATCCGCGACGCCTCCGTGTTCGCGACGGATGGCCTGCTCCCGGACCGCACGATCGTGCTGCACGGGGTCGACCGGCGCGGCGACGAGCCCGACCGGATCGAGGCCGCCGGCGAGGACTTCCACCGCCGGGTCGCCGAGGGCTTCATCGCGCTCGCGGACCTCTTCCC
>JBEGMS010000052.1:0-10249 GCA_041182985.1 Actinomycetota bacterium | reverse complement strand
CCCGTACGGCGCCACCAAGGCCTTCGCCTTCTCGCTCGGGCGGATGTACCGCGAGCGCTTCGACCTCGCGATCTCGACCGCGGTGCTCTACAACCACGAATCACCGCGCCGGCCTGATAGCTTCGTCTCGCGGAAGATCACCCGCGCCGCGGCGGAGATCAGCGTCGGGTCACGCCGTGAGTTGCGCCTCGGGAACCTGGATGCGGTTCGCGACTGGTCGTTCGCCGGTGACGTCGCCGAGGGGCTGGCGCTGATGGCGGAAGCCGAGATCGGCGCCGACTACGTGCTGGCCAGCGGGCAGGCGCGGACGGTCGGGGATCTCCTCGCGGCGGCGTTCGGACACGTCGGCCTCGACTGGCGCGATCACGTCGTCGAGGACCCGGAGTTCAAGCGTCCGGCGGAGTCGCATGTGCTCTGCGGGAACCCGGGCAAGGCGGAGCGGGAACTCGGATGGCGGCGGACGCAGACCTTCGAGGACATGATCGGCGAGATGGTCGATCACGATCTGGCCCGCCTGCGGTCGTGATGTCGCGCCGGCGCACCGCGGCCACCGGCCGTCACGTGCTCGAAGGCGGTGCATCCCGCGCTGACGTCGTCGCGGTCCAGCGCACCACCACCCAGGCCAGGAGGAAGTAGGCCATCGCGCCGATCAGGATGACGGTCAGCGGCGAGGCCGCGCTCGTCGACCACCATTCCCGCTGGCTGTCGATGTTGATCAGGGATCCATCGATCCCGCTGGTGTAGCGACGGACCTGGTATGCGAGCGCGAGGCCCTGCGCGATCGAGAGGCCGGCGATCAACGACCAGCGCTGAGCCGGCGCGAGCGACAGCGGTGCTCGAGGCCGTGCCCGCACGAGCGCGACGCCGAGGAGCACGAACATCAAGGGCAGGAAGTAGCGCGGCTGGACCTCGTAGCCGATCTCCCGCGCGCTGCGCTGGAGGATCCACAGCGGCAGCGCGCTGAGCGTCGCGATCAGGAGTGCGAGCCCGACGGCCTTGCCGATGTCGAGGCTCCCGAATCCCGTGAACAGCAGCGCACAAAAGGCGGCACCCACCGCGAACGCGACCACGGCGGGCATCGGGGTGTCGAGCCACCCGAGATTCCACTCGCCGAGCGCTCCGTACCACAGCGAGGGCAGATTCACGGCGTTGCGGAAGAGCAGCGTCAGCCCCGTGAATGGTGGTTCCTGGCCGGTCTGGAGTCCTGTGGTGGCGACCGCCGCCTGGTCGGAGGTCAGGAACGCGATCGTCCCGAGCGCGATGCCGACGACTGCGGCGATCACGCCGATTCCGCCACGCCTGCGCTTCAGACCGCGGTCGGCGCGAACGAGGGCCAGCACGGCGAGCGTCACCACGATCAGGAACGCGGCAGCATCCGTCCGCGCGCCGGCGGCGAGCGCCGCCGCAGCGACCGCAAGCGCCGCGGCCGCACGTCGGCGTCTCGCGTCCGGCGCCTCGAAGCCCGTGATCAGAAGCGCCCAGTAGGTGCCGATGCCGATGATCGCCCAGGAGGACGGGTTGGTCGACGGGATGATGAAGAGGCCGAGGGGCACCGCCGTGACGATCCAGGCGAGCCCGATCGCGGGTCTCAGCCATCGTTCGGCGAGGAGGATCGTCAGCCCGACCATCGCGATCGCGATCAGCGCGTTGGCGATCCGCATGCGCAGCACCGACGACTCGAGGCTGTCGCCCTTCAGCAGGCTCATCGCGCGGTAGAACATGCCCGGGGTCTGATCGAGGTACGAGTAGTTGCCGGCCTGCCGGGGCTGCTGTGAGAGGAGTGCGAACCGATCCTCCTGGCACGCGGCGCTCACCTCCGGCTTGAAGGCGAAGCAGACCGGCGCGGTGATCGTCCGCACGGGAACCTCTGCCATTCCGGGCGACACCGGCTCGCACACACCCGGGGAGGCGCCAAGCCCGCACCAGATCGCCGGGAGGTGGCGGTCGTCATCCGGGCTCGACCCGGCCGGCGACGACAAGGCCCAGGCGGTGAGGGCCACCAGCGCGAGCACCACGATCGCGGCGACCTTGAGCCACCATGGCGGGTGCGGGAGTCGCGGCATCGGAGACAGGGGGAGATGGCTGATCGCACGTCAGCCGGACACTGATCGTACGCGACACCTCGGCGCCGGATCATGCGCCTCCAGCCCTCGGTGCATGGGCGGCGGGTTGCGACGGCCAGGGCCGCCCTGTGCGGCTGGCTATTGCCCGGTCAGGCGGTCGATCTCGGCATCGACCATCATCTCCACGAGTCCGCGGAAGTCGACGCTCGGCTCCCAGCCGAGGCGGGTGCGGGCCTTCGCGGGATCGCCGATCAGGAGGTCGACCTCCGCGGGTCGGATGAATGCGGGGTCGATCACCACGTGATCGTCCGGTTCGAGGCCGGCGTGGCCGAACGCGATCTCGACGAACTCCCGTACGGTGTGCGTCTCGCCGGTCGCGATGACGTAGTCGTCCGGCTCCTCCTGCTGCAGCATCATCCACATCGCCCGTACGTAGTCACCCGCGAATCCCCAGTCGCGCTGCGCGTCGAGGTTGCCGAGCCGCAGCTCGGAGTCGAGGCCGGTCTTGATGCGGGCGACGCCGTTGGCGATCTTCTGGGTCACGAACTCCAGTCCCCGCCGGGGCGACTCGTGGTTGAAGAGGATCCCGCTGACCGCGAAGAGGTCGTACGACTCGCGGTAGTTGACCGTGATGTAGTGGCCGTAGGCCTTCGCCACGCCGTAGGGCGAGCGTGGGTAGAACGGGGTCTCCTCGTCCTGCGGGACCGCCCGCACGCGGCCGTACATCTCGCTCGAGGAGGCCTGGTAGAAGCGCGCGGTCGGTCGCACCGCGCGCATCGCCTCGAGGATGCGCGTCACGGCCACGCCGGTGAACTCCGCGGTCAGCACGGGCTGGCTCCATGACGTGGGCACGAACGACTGGGCCGCGAGGTTGTAGATCTCGGCCGGCTCGCTCGCGGAGATCGCCGCCGCGCGCGACGACTGGTCGAGCAGATCGGCCTGGTGCAGGTGCAGGCGGTCGGCGATGTGATTGATGCGCTCGCCGCCCTCGGTCGACGACCGCCTGACGACGCCGTGGACCTCGTACCCCTGATCGAGCAGGAACTCGGCGAGGTACGAACCGTCCTGGCCGGTGACGCCGGTGATGAGCGCGCGGGGCACACGCGCACGGTATCGCAGGCGCCGGATCGCCGTGGACGCCGCCATTCCCGCGGATTCGGCCCGTGTAGCCTGCCTGCATGGCGGTCTGGCCCTCGTCTTCCGCGTCCGGCCCGGTCTACGACCGGCCGCGATGCTGATCTCGGTCCCACAGCTCGTGTGGTGCTGGGGCGTTCGTCCGACTGCCGTGCTGCACGTCGGCGCCCATCGTGGTGAGGAGGTCCCCGCGTACACCCGTGCCGGCTGGCTGCCGGTCGTGCTCGTGGATGCCCTTCCCGAGTGCGCAGCGCACCTGCAGCGGGTCCACGAGGAGCGCTCGGACGTCGATGTGCACCTCGGAGTCGCGTGGGACGCGGACGGCGAGGGTCTCATCATGCACCGCACGAACAACGGCGAATCCTCGAGCGTGCTGCCGATGGGGTCGCATCGACAGCGCCACCCGGAGGTTCGCATCGTCGACGAGTTCACGGTCTCGTCCGTGCGCCTCGACACCCTGCTCGCTGGCGACCCGCGGCGTTTCGACGCCGTCATGATGGACATCCAAGGCGCCGAGCTCCGGGCCCTGCGGGGGCTCGGTGAGCGACTGGAGGATGTTCGGTGGATCTACTGCGAGGTCAATCAGGAGGATCTCTACATCGGCTCCGCACTTCTCGATGAGGTCGATGCCTACCTCGGGGAGCAGGGGTTCGTTCGCGTCGACACCCGCATGACGACCAGCGGTTGGGGCGATGCGCTCTACGCCCGGCGGGCGGAGCGCCCACGGGCAGCGTCTTTGCGGCGACTCGTGCGGCGTCTCTGGACCGCAGCCGCATCGGGCTGACCACGCTCCGTTCGCCGATCAGCGCGGAGCGATCCCGGGAGGCCGCCCGCCCGCGCTACCCTTCGCTCGGGACCGGCCTCACCGGCCGGTGGGTGATCAGATGACCAAGGCGGACACCGCGAAAGACGGGCAGGCGCTCGCGCCTGAGCACGGGCTCGACCTGCTGCGCCGGATGCTCCTGATTCGCCGCTTCGAGGAGCGCGCGGAGGAGCAGTACACACGCGCGCGAATCGGCGGCTACTGCCACCTCGCGATCGGCGAGGAGGCCGCGAACGTCGGCGCGGTGGACCCGATGGGCGATCGCGACGTCCTGTTCGCGTCGTACCGCGACCACGGGGCGGCGCTCGCCGTTGGCTCCGAGCCCGCGGCGGTGATGGCCGAGCTGTTCGGGCGCGCCACGGGCGTCGCGGGCGGCTACGGCGGGTCGATGCACCTGCTCGACGTGGAGCGGCGCTTCCTCGGCGGCTGGGGGATCGTGGGCGGCCACCTGCCGATAGCGGTCGGCGCCGCCCTGGCGCTCGACTACCGCGGTGAGACCGGGGCCGTGCTCTGCCAGTTCGGCGACGGCGCCACGAACACGGGCGGGTTCCACGAGGCGCTCAACCTCGCGGCGATCTGGAACCTGCCGATCGTCTTCCAAGCGATCAACAACCACTACGGCATGGGCACGAGCGTCGAGCAGGCCTCCGCGGAATCGGAGATCTTCAAGCGCGCCGCGGCCTACGAGATGCACGGCGAGCGCGTGGACGGCAACGATCTCGAGGCCGTCTGGTCGGCCGCCGACCGCCTCCTTCGCCGCGCGCGGGACGAGCGCCGGCCGGCGCTCCTCGAGACGGTCACGTACCGCCATCGCGGGCATTCGGTGGCGGACGCGGGCAAGGTCTACCGCTCTCCGGACGAGGTCGAGGCCTGGAAGGCGCGCGATCCCATCCTGCGCTACGCCGCCGTCCTGATGGATCGCGGCGCGCTCGACGAGGACGCCTTCGCGGTGCTGCGCAAGGACGTCGCCGACGAGGTGACGGCGGCGATCGGCGAGGCGGCCTCGGCGCCCGCACCCGATCCGGATGGCCTCTACGCGCACGTCTACGGCGACGCGGGATCCGAGGCGCAGTTCAGCCGCATGCGCCCCGCGGGGCCCTTCGGCGAGCGAGAGGGGACGGCGTCGTGGCGGAGGTGACGTACCGCGAGGCGCTGCGTCGCGCCCTCGACGAGGAGCTCGCCCGGGATCCCGACGTGTTCCTGATGGGCGAGGAGATCGGGCGCTTCGAGGGCTCGTACAAGGTGACGGCCGGCCTCTGGGCGAAGTACGGCGGCACCCGCGTGCGCGAGACCCCGATCTCCGAGGAGGGCTTCGTCGGGGCCGGGATCGGCGCCGCGATGCTCGGCCTGCGCCCGGTGGTCGAGATCATGACGATCAACTTCATCCTGCCGGCGATGGACATGGTCGTGAACCACGCGGCCAAGGTGGGGGCGATGTTCGGAGGGCGCGTGCGGGTGCCGATGGTGATCCGCACGCCGGGCGGCGCCGGCGCGCAGCTGACCGCGCAGCACTCGCAGAGCCTCGAGGTGATGTTCGCGCACGTGCCGGGCCTCAAGGTCGTCGCGCCCTCGAACCCGTGGGACGCCTACGGCATGCTGAAGGCCGCGATCCGCGACGATGACCCCGTGCTGTTCCTCGAGAACCTGGTGCTCTACAACCTGACCGGCGAGGTACCCGACGAGGGCGCCGACGTGGTCGTGCCGATCGGCGAGGCGGCGGTCGTGCGCGAGGGCTCGGACCTCACGATCATCGCCCACTCCTACACGGTGCGCCGCGCGCTCAACGTCGCCGACCGCTTCAACCAGGAGGGCATCAGCGTGGAGGTCGTCGACCTGCGCTCGCTGCGGCCGCTCGACATCGAGACCTGCATCGCCAGCGTCCGCAAGACGACGCGGGCCCTGGTGGCCGAGGAGGGCTGGGCCACGTACGGGATCGGCGCCGAGGTCGCGGCGCGGCTGCACCGCGCCTGCTTCGACGATCTCGACGCCCCCGTCGAGCGGGTCGGCGGGGCGGAGGCACCGATGCCCTACGCGAAGAACCTCGAGACCGCTGCGCTCGCCTCCGAGGACAAGATCGCGGCCGCCGCCCGCCGTCTCCTCGCCGACTGCGGCCTCGCGGAGGCGCGCTGATGGCCGAGGAGCTCGTGATGCCGCGCCTGTCCGACACCATGGAGCGGGGCACGATCGCGCGCTGGCTGAAGCGGGAGGGCGACGCCTTCACCAGCGGCGAGGTGCTGGCGGAGATCGAGACCGACAAGGCCCTGATGGAGCTCAACGCCTATGACGACGGGGTGCTCCTGCGCATCCTCGTCCCCGACGGCGGCGAGGCGGACCTCGGTGCACCGATCGCGATCGTCGGGCAGGCCGGCGAGGAGGTCCCCGACCCGCCCGCCGGCGCCGCGGGGGAGCCCGTCGCCGCGCCCCCGGTCGATGCCGAACCGGCGGCGCCGTCCAGCGCATCCGCGACGGCTCCGGCGACGCCCGCGGCGGAGCTGCGCGCGAGCCCCGTGGCCCGCCGGCTCGCCGGCGAGCACGGCATCGACCTGCGCGTCCTCGCGGGGCGTGGATCGGGCCCCGACGGGCGCATCGTCAAGGTCGACGTCGAGCGCCTGATCGGCAAGCTGGGGGAGGGCCCGGCACTGACGGCCGCGGGGCCGACGCCGGCGCCCCCGAAGCCCGTTCCCGCCTCGCTCGCGGGCGAGGTGCGGATCGAGCGCCCGTCCAGCATGCTCAGGGCGATCGCCCAGCGGATGGGCGAGTCGAACGGGCCGATCCCGCACTTCTACGTCGAGTCCCAGGTCGACATGCGCCGGGCGCTCGACCTGCGGCGCGAGCTCAACGAGGCGCTCGCCGGTGACGCGAAGGTCTCGGTGACCGACATGATCGTGCGGGCCTCGGCGCTCGCCCTGATGGAGCACCCCGAGGTGCACCGCTCGTGGGTGGCCGAGGGCCTCGCCTACCACCCGCACGCCAACGTGGGCATCGCCGTTGCGCTCGACGAGGGCCTGATCGTCCCGGTCGTCCGGCAGGCCGAGGCGAGGAGCCTCGTCGAGATCGCCCGCACCGCCGATGACCTCGCGGAGCGGGCCCGCGCCGGGCGCCTGCTCCAGGACGAGATCGAGGGCGGCACGTTCACGGTCTCCAACCTCGGCATGTTCGGAGTCACCCGCTTCATGGCGATCATCAACCCGCCTGAGCCGGCGATCCTCGCCGTCGGGGCGACCGTGGACACGCCGGTCGCCGAGGGCGGCGAGGTCGTCGTGCGCCCGATCATGACCCTGACGCTCTCCTGCGACCACCGTGCGACGTCCGGGGCGGGCGGTGCGGCGCTGCTGCAGAGCCTCAAGCGGCTGCTCGAGCAGCCCGTGCTCCTGCTCGCGTAGGATCGGTGCATGGGCGTCGCCATCGTCGTCGTCGCGTACCGCACGGGCGACACGCTCGCCCGCTGCCTGGATCGGGCGCACGCCGACGCACCCGACGCGCCGCTCCTGCTCGTCGATCACGCGTACCGGCCGGCGCAGCACGCGGCGCTGGTCGAATCGCGTCCCTGGCTGCGCTCGCTTCCGAGCCCGGACAATCCCGGCTTCGCGGCGGGCGCCAACCGCGGGATCGAGCAGGCCCTCGCCGACGGCGCCGGTCACGTGCTGCTCCTCAACGCCGACGTCTACGTGCGCCCCGGCTGCGTCGGGCGCCTGACCGCCGCCGCCGGGGGATCGGGCGCGGCCTCGCCATGGCTCGCCGGCGCGGGTGACGCGGCCTACCGCGGCGGGCGCATCGACTGGGAGCGCGGCTACGCGGGCCACGAGGAGGGCTCCGACGACTACCTCATCGGCGGCTGCATCATGATCAGCCGCGCCGCCTGGCAGGCGACCGGTCCCTTCGACGAGTCGTTCTTCCTCTACTGCGAGGACGTCGACTGGTGTCTTCGGGCCCGAGCGGCCGGCGTCCCGCTGGCCCTCGTGGCGGAGGAGCTCGCCGACCACGACGGAGGCGCGGCGACGGGAGCCGGCACAAGCGAGCTGTGGGCCTACTGGTGGTCGCGCAACCGGATACGCCTCCTGCGCAAACACGGGCGCGGCAGCCCGACGGCGGTTGCGACCCGGCAGGCGGTGGGCGCCGCACGCGGGCTCGTGCGGGGCTCCACGCCGCGCCGGGTTGCGCTCGCGCGGGTGCGCGGTGCGATCGCCGGCCTGCGCGGCGTCTGAGCGACGGCGGAGCCGGTACCCTTCGCACCATGGAGCTCGCCGAGATCATGGCCACCGCGTTCGCGGTCGTGTCGCCGCAGGCGACGCTCGCCGACGCCTCGCGCCGCATGGTCGACGTCGACACGGGCGCGGCGGCGGTCGTCGCCGAGGGCGAGCTGGTCGGCATGATCTCCGAGCGCGACCTGCTCCGGGTCTTCCGCGACGGCGGTGCCCCGGACCAGCTGGTTGAGGAGCGGATGGCCCGGGACGTGCTCCACGCGGCGCCGGATACCTCGATCCCCGAGGCCATGGCGATCATGGTCGACGGGAAGTTCCGTCACCTGCCGGTCGTCAAGGACGGCCGGGTGGTCGGGATGGTGTCGATGCGCGACCTGATGGCGTGGGCGTCCCTGACGATCCGGGCCGGCGGCCACGGCGAACTCGGCGAGGTGGACACCGCCGAGCTGCTCGCGACGATCAACCGGATGCGGACGGGGGCGGCCTAGTCCGGGGGGGCTCCGATGGCGGCCTGGTCGCTGCTCATGCCTCCCTCAGCAGGAGTCGTATCACCTTTTTTGGTGTGCCAGCCGGAGGATCGGTCTTCTGCGTGCGCCTCATGACCATCGAACTCGAGCACGGTTCATCGAGGGTGGCCCGGAGCGAAGCGTTTGAGTGCGCCACGCGGGTGGCTGTAGTCCCGACGGGCATCGAGACCTACTGGCTGCCCGGACGGCCGCCTACAGGCCGGAGGACGCCCTGGCCGTGAAGGTGAAGGAATTCCGACGGGGACTAGAGCATCAGACGTTCGACTTCCTACTGCGGACCAACATGTCGAGTTGCACCTACCTCGACACATACACGCCCACGATCGACGGGCGCGGGCTTTCGGCATCTATCGAGGTGTCCGTGCGGAGGTCCAGGGTCGGTGGGTCAGCGTAGCTTTCATCTCGGGTGCGGCCCTCGCGGTTGCGTATTGGTCCGTGGAACACGACGATGACCCGCTCGGTCTCCGCCCGTGGGCAAAGATGCCGCAGCCACATTTGTGTGATGCGTCGACTCGTTGGGTAAAGCGCCGATTCGATTCGGCTCGCACGTGCGAGTCGAGTCCGTGCGGTCCTCGCGGGCTACGCGGCAGCGGACGCTGAAGGTGCTCGAGATGCGCATCCGCTGCCACCACGATGCGCTGAGCGCACTCGTCGCAGCCTCGGGTGATCCCGTTCGGCGAGCGCTTCACGTCTTGTCGGCAAGTGCTCGGGGGAGGCGAGGGCAAGCCTCGCGATCTCTTGATGAACACGAGACGATGCTGGCGGTGCGGTGAGCATCATCGGGTGGCGTGAGAGTCCGCTGCCAGCGTGAAACCGGTGAGCGCACGTTCGTAGTGCCGCGCGATGCTGATCCAACCGAATCGTCGAGCAAAAGAATCGCGGCGGATCATCGCAGCGCGCTGGGGTGAACCGCTCCCGTCGATCGTGTCGTCTATCGCCTCAGCGATGCCCTGGACGTTCGGCTTGGTCTGCCCGAGCGGATGCTGAAATCCTCCGACCACGACTCCTCCCCGGGTCCAATCGGCGATCTCCCGCGCATTGCCCACGTCGTTTGCGACGAAGGGCGTTCCCGCCGCGGCGGCCTCGAACAGAACCAGCGGCGAGCACTCGAGCCACGACGTGTGGATGAGCAGGTCGGCCGCCTTCAGCGCGTCGACGGTATGTGCGCGCGGCAGGTCGGCGACGATCACGCGACGATCGCGGTGGCGGAGGTTCGCCAGACGCCGGCGGCGCGAGCACGAGCCCGCACAGCCGCCGCCCGGCGGGGTGTTCGCGACGATCAGGAGCGTCGCTCCTGCGCAGGAGCGCGCACGCCCGAACGCCTGGATCGCCTCCCGGTGCCCTTTGCTCGCAAAGTGCGTGCCTACGGCCACGACGAGTCGCTCGAGCCGCGAATCCAGACCGGCGGCGTGACGCAGGCGCTCGAGGTCGGGCGGCCTGCCGTCGAATTCCGTCTCGTCGGCGCCGTTCGGGATCACCACCACGTTCGGGCAGCCGACG
>JBEGMS010000051.1:0-4432 GCA_041182985.1 Actinomycetota bacterium | reverse complement strand
CGGGGCGCTCGCGGCCGGCCGCGAGCGGATCGAGGAGATCGCGGGCGCCGCCCGCAGGGGCTACCTGACGCACGAGCAGCTCGCGGAGACGCTGGACGGCGCGCACCGCCTCGAGACCCTGCCCGCCGGCCAGCCCGTCGCCTTCGAGGGCCACCCGCCGGCGCTCGCCGCGCGCGGTATCACGGAGGTCGAGAACGCGCTCGGCGCGCTCGCCGCCCGCGACCTGCGCGTCCTGCTCACCTTCGGGCACGCCGGCGATGCCGCGCGGGCCGCGCACCAGCTCAAGCGCCTCGACCACCGCTGGCTCGAGGCGGGGGAGGAGCTGCCCGACGAGGCCGGCGTCTATCTCGCCGTCGCGCCCCTGCGCCGCGGCCTGATCGCCCCCGTCGCCCGCGTCGCGGTCGTGCCCGGGGGATCGCTCCTGCGCTCACGGCGCTCGGCGCCCTCGCGCGGCGGCCGCGCGATCGCCTCCTTCGGCGATCTGCGGCCCGGCGACGTCGTCGTGCACGAGGACCACGGCGTCGGCCGTTTCGAGCGCTTCGACACGCGCACGGTCGGCGGCGTCACGCGCGACTACATCGATCTCGCGTTCCGAGGCGAGGACCGCGTCTACCTCCCGCATGAGCAGATCTCGAAGCTGACGCGCTACGTGGGCGCCGACGGGCGCGAGCCGCAGCTCTCGAAGCTCGGCGGCAAGTCGTGGCTGCAGATGAAGGCGCGGGCGCGCAGCGCGGTGCGCGAGCTGGCGGGCGAGCTGCTCGCGCTGTACGCGCAGCGCCAGGCGGTGCCGGGCGTCGAGCACGCCGAGTCGGGCGAGCTCCTTCGCCAGGTCGAGGAGGGCTTCCCGTACGCGGAGACCGACGACCAGGAGCGGGCGATCCAGGAGGTCATGGACGACCTCTCGCAGGATCGGCCGATGGACCGGCTGATCTGCGGCGACGTCGGCTTCGGCAAGACGGAGGTCGCGCTGCGCGCCGCCGTGCGCGTCATCGAGTCGGGCAAGCAGGTGCTGATGCTCGCGCCGACCACGATCCTCGCGCAGCAGCACGGGGCGACGTTCCGGAGCCGGCTGATGGACCTGCCGATCCGGATCGAGGTCGTCTCGCGCCTGCGCAGCGCCAACGAGGCGAAGGCGGCGGTGGCCGCGTTCCGCTCCGGCGAGGTCGACCTGCTGCTCGGCACGCACCGCGTGCTCAGCCGCGACGTCGTGCCCGCCGACCTCGGCCTCGTGATCGTCGACGAGGAGCAGCGCTTCGGCGTCGCCCAGAAGGAGCTGCTGCGGCAGATGCGCACGGAGGTCGACGTGCTCGCCCTCTCGGCGACGCCCATCCCGCGCACGCTGCACATGTCCCTCGCCGGCCTGCGCGACATCTCCGTGATCGCGACGCCCCCGCGCGGGCGGCGTCCGATCCACACGCACGTCGGCGAGTACGACGACGAGCAGGTCGCGGGCGCGCTGCGCCGCGAGGTGGAGCGCGGCGGGCAGGCCTTCTACCTGCACAACCGCGTCGAGACGATCGACGAGGCCGCCGAGCGGCTGCGCCAGCTCTGCCCCGAGCTGCGCGTCTGCGTCGGGCACGGTCAGATGACGGAGCGCCAGCTGGAGGACGTGATGGCCGGGTTCCTGCGCGGCGACCACGACGTGCTGGTGGCCACCACCATCATCGAGGCGGGCCTCGACATCCCGTCCGCGAACACGCTGATCGTGGAGCGCGCCGACCTGCTCGGGCTGTCCCAGCTGTACCAGATCCGCGGGCGCGTCGGCCGCTCCGACGTCACCGCCCACGCCTACCTGCTCTACCCCGACGCGACCGAGCTGTCGGAGGAGGCGCGGGCGCGCCTCGCGGCGCTCGCCGACTACACGGAGCTCGGCTCGGGCTTCCGGGTCGCGATGCGCGACCTCGAGCTGCGCGGCGCCGGCAACCTGCTCGGCGACGAGCAGTCGGGCCACGTCGCCGCCGTCGGCTTCGAGCTCTACTGCGACCTGCTCGCCGAGGCGGTCTCCGAGCTCCAGGGGGTCGCGCCGGAGGCGGTCGCCCAGGGGCCGCGCCTCGACGTCGCCCTGGACGCCTTCGTGCCGGCGGACTACGTCGGCCTCGAGGCCGCCAAGATGGACGTGCACCGGCGGATCGCGCTGGCCCAGGACGAGGGCCAGCTGCGCGACCTCGAGCTCGAGCTGGCCGACCGCTTCGGCCCCCTGCCGGAGCCCGTCGCCAACCTGATCGCCATCCAGGAGCTGCGCCTCGCCGCGCTGCCGCTCGGCGGGGTCGCGATCCAGGTCGGCAGGGACGGCGCGCGGATCACCGGCCTGCGCGTCTCGCGGGACGAGGTGCGGGCGCTGGGTGAGCGCCACGCGGACCTCCGCGCGAACGCGGCGAAGGACGAGATCGGGCTGCCCGTGCGGGAATCCGGGTCACCGCTCGAGACGGCCCGCGAACTGGCCGATGCTATGATCGGCCTGCGTTCGGCGGCGCCCTCCGGGGCCTGATCCCCGCCGGTCGAGCCGCCCACCACGCACCGACCACCACCCGCTCTGGAGCACCCATCCGCATGCGCCGTCTGATCCCGCTCGCCCTGCTCGCCCTCGTCGCCGCGCTCGTGATGGCGGCCTGCGGCGGCTCCGACGGCGGCTCCGACGGCGGCGGCACGACCGCCGTCGAGAAGCCGGAGGTCCCGGCCGGCGCGGTCGCCGTCGTGGGCAAGGAGACGATCACCCAGAAGCAGTTCGACGAGCTCTACGCCTCGGCGGTCAAGCAGGGCGAGGCCAGCGGCCAGACCGCCCCCAAGGAGGGCTCCGAGGAGGAGAAGACGCTCAAGCAGCAGGTGCTGCAGAGCCTCGTCCAGAACGCCGAGATCCGCCAGGAGGCCGATGCCCGCGGCATCAAGGTCGACGACAAGCGCGTGCAGGACGACATCGAGGCCTTCAAGCTGCAGTGCTGCGAGGGCAAGGACAAGAAGTTCGAGACCTACCTCAAGGACCAGGGCCTGACGATCGCGGCGCTCGAGGAGCAGTTCGCGCTGCGCCAGCAGGCCCAGGCCCTCTACGACGACCTCACCAAGGACGTCAAGGTCACCGAGGACGAGGCCAAGAAGCAGTACGAGACCGACAAGGACGAGCGCTACACGACGGCCCGCTCCCGCAAGGTGGCGCACATCCTGATCGACGTGAAGCCGAAGGGCGAGTCCACCGACGCCGACTGCGCGCGCGCCGAGGAGGTCCTCCAGGAGGTCAAGGCGAACCCGGGCGACTGGAAGGCGCTGGTCAAGAAGCACTCGGCCGATCCGGGCTCCAAGGACACCGGCGGCGAGTACGACATCACCGACGACGAGAACTGGGACGCCGACTTCCGGGAGGGCGCCTTCGGGCTCGCCGCGGAGGGCGACATCACCGATCCCCCGGTCAAGTCGCAGTTCGGCTGCCACATCATCAAGGCGCTCGGTCCGATCACGGACGCCACGACCCAGCCGTTCGACGAGGTCAAGCAGCAGATCATCGACGAGCTGACGCAGACCAAGAAGAACGAGGTCGCCACGAAGTGGTTCGAGGGCGTGCAGAAGGAGTACGCCGCGAAGACCGCCTTCGCCGCGGGCTACGAGCTGCCGCCCGTGCAGACCACCGAGACGACCACGGCCGAGACCACGGGGTAGCGTGGCGGCGCGGCGCGTCGTCGCGCTGGGCCCGGGCGCGCCCGACGCGGCGCCCGCCCTCGCCCTCGAGGAGCTCGTGGGGGCCGGTGCGGCCGACCTCCGCGTCGACGGACCCCTGTGCGACCTGCTCGCGGAGCGCGGCGTCCGGCACGACCCGACCGCGGCGCTGATCGCCGCGGACGACCGCACGGCCTGGCTGCTCGTCCGCGCTGACCCGTCGCTCGACTGCCGACCGGAGCGCGACGGCCTCGCCGCCCGCGCGGCCGCGCAGTCCCTCGCGGAGCTGTGGGCGATCACCGTGCGCCTGCGCGCCGACTGCCCCTGGGACCGCGAGCAGACGCCGGCCACGATCGTGCCGCACACGATCGAGGAGGCCTACGAGGTCGCCGACGCGGCGCTCGCCGGCCCGCCCGGGCCGAAGCTGGTCGACGAGCTCGGCGACCTGCTGTTCCAGTCGTTCATCCTGGCGCTGATGGCGCACGAGGCGGGGGCCGGCGACCTCGGCGACGTCGCCGACGGCATCGCCGGCAAGCTCGTGCGTCGCCACCCGCACGTCTTCGGCGACGTCGACCTCGCCACCTCGGACGCCGTGCTGCGCAGCTGGGAGGGCATCAAGCGCGAGCAGGAGGGGCGCGCCGGGGTCTTCCACGACATCCCGACGACGCTGCCGCCGCTCCTCGCCGCCCTCAAGACCCAGAAGCGGGCCGCCGCCGTCGGCTTCGACTGGGGCGAGTGGGGCGGGGCGGAGGCCTCGCTGCGGTCCGAGCTCGACGAGCTCGTGCGC
>JBEGMS010000050.1:0-3800 GCA_041182985.1 Actinomycetota bacterium | reverse complement strand
CTCGTCGTGCAGGAGCGCCGGCACGTCGGAGCCCACCTCGGCCCCGATCCGCGCGAGCTCCGCGGCGGACACGGGCGCGGGCAGGAGCGCGTTGGCGGCGAGGAGCGCGGCGGCCGCGTCGGCGCTGCCGCCGCCGAGCCCCGCGCCGTGGGGGATGCGCTTGTCGATGTGCACGTGGAAGCCGCCGCCGTGGCCCGCCGCCGCGCACAGCCCCTCGAGGGCGCGCGTGACGAGGGTGTCGCCGCCGGGCAGGCCCGGGCAGTCGACGTGGGTGCGCTCGGCGGGCCCGACCAGCAGCACGTCGGCGAGGTCGATGCGGCCGATCAGCGTGACCAGCTCGTGGTAGCCGTCGGGGCGGCGCGGGCCGACGCGCAAGACGAGGTTCACCTTCGCGCAGGCGCGCACGATGCCGCCGTCCGGGCTCATGCGGCCACCGGCTCGGCGAGGGCGGCGAGGAGCAGCGGCCAGCCCGCGGGCGCGATCGCCTCGGCGCGGATCCGGGTGTCGTGGCCGAGCCGCGCGAGCACCGCCTCGGCCTGCGGCCGCGGCGCGAGGCCCGCCATCTGCAGGCCGTTGGCGAGCGTCTTGCGGCGGTGGCGGAAGCCCGCGTGCACGAGCGCCGTGAGCCGCGGCCAGTCGGGCGCGAGCGCGGCCCACTCGGCCCGCCGCCGGAAGGCGACGAGCGCGGAATCGACGCGGGGCGGCGGATCGAAGACGTGGCGGCCGACCGGGTGGAGGTCGGTGCGCGCGCAGGCCAGGCCCACCAGCACGCTGACGGCGCCGTAGGCGGGCGTCGACGGCTCGGCGAAGAGGCGGTCGGCGATCTCGCGCTGCACCATCACGCACCAGCGGTCGACGGACGGCAGCTCCGCGATGGCCCGCAGGACCAGCGGCGTGGCCACGTTGTAGGGCAGGTTGGCGACCATCGCGGTGGGCGCGGGGTCAAGCGCGGCGAGGTCGGCCTGCATCGCATCGGCCCAGGTGACGTGCACGTTCGGGTGGGCGGCGAGGAGCGGCGCGAGGGCCGCCTCGAGCCGGCGGTCGATCTCGATGGCGTGGACGTGCGCGGCCACCGGCGCGAGCTCGGCCGTGAGGATGCCGCGGCCCGGGCCGATCTCGAGCACGACGTCGTCGGGCCGGACGCCCGCGCGGTCGATCGCCAGGCGCGCGAGGTTCGGGTCGGTCAGGAAGTGCTGGCCGTAGCGGGCGCTCATGCGGGCAGAGCGTAGGCCCGACCGGCGTTCGCGCGCACCTGGGCGGCCAGCTCCGCCGGCTCCTGCCCGCGCACGCGCGCGACCGCGGCGAGGGTGTGCAGCACGAAGGCGGGCTCGTTCGGCTCGCCGCGGTGGGGGACGGGCGTCAGGTACGGCGCGTCGGTCTCGAGCAGGATCCGGTCGGCCGGGCAGCGCGCCGCGGCGTGCAGGAGGTCATGCGCCTTGGGGTAGGTGGCGTTGCCCGCGAACGAGCACCACCAGCCGTTGGCGATCGCCTCGTCGAGGCGTGCGGGCACCGAGAAGCAGTGCAGGATCACGCGCTCGGGGCCCTCGGCGGCGAGCAGCCGGAAGCACTCCTCGTCGGCGTCGCGGCAGTGGATCACGACGGTCATGTCGAGGTCACGGGCGATCTCGAGCTGCGCCCGGAAGGCCTCGACCTGCCGCTCCCACGGGGCGCGGTCGCGGAAGGCGTCGAGGCCGGTCTCGCCGATCGCGACGCAGCGCGGGTGCGCGGCGCGCTCGCGGACCAGCGCCTCGACGGCGTCCGACCAGTCGTCGGCGGAGTTGGGGTGCAGCCCGGCGGTGGTCCAGATGCCGGGCTCCTCGAGGAGCGGCGTGACGGCGGCCATCTCCTCCGCGCTGGAGCCGATCGTGACGACCTCCTGGACGCCGGCCGCGCGGGCGCGGGCCATGACCTCGAGCGGCGGGTCCGCGCAGCTCGTCAGGTGGGTGTGGCAGTCGATCAGGACGCGGCGCCCCCGAGCGGCTCCTCCACCCGGGGGAAGAGCGGGTCCGTGCCGGGCACGGCGGCGCCCGCGGGCAGCCGGCCCGCCGTCGCCTCCGACCAGTCGATCGCGGGGCCGGCGCCGAGCGCCGTGAGGATGCGGGGCGCCGAGGCCGGCAGGAACGCGGCCAGGAGCACCGTGCAGGCGCGCGTGCCGTCGAGCAGCGTGTAGAGGACGCCGGCCAGCTCGTCGGCGCGGGCGGGGTCCTTGGCGAGCGTCCAGGGCGCGCGCTCCTCGACGAAGCGGTTCAGCAGCCGCACGAGCTCCCAGGCCGCCTCGAGCGCCTCGGTCAGCTCCATCTCGCCGACGTGGCGCCCGACGGCCTCGCGGGCGGTCTCCACGGCGGCCGCGACGTCGGCGTCGCAGGCCGCATCGGGGACGCGGCCGTCCGTGTACTTGGCCACCATCGCCGCGACGCGGCTGACGAGGTTGCCGAGGTCGTTGGCGAGCTCCGCGTGGTAGCGCTCGTGGACGGCGTCGTACGAGATGCCGCCGTCGCCGCCGAAGCGGACGTCGCGCAGGAGGTAGTAGCGCAGCGCGTCGACCCCGTAGGCGTCGATCACGGCGAAGGGGTCGAGCACGTTGCCGACCGACTTCGACATCTTCGCCTCGCGCACCGTCAGGTAGCCGTGGATCATCAGCCGCTCGGGCAGGTCCATCTCGGCGCCCATCAGCATCGCCGGCCAGATCACCGCGTGGAACTTGAGGATGTCCTTGGCGAGGAGCTGCCAGCGCGGCGGCCAGTAGCGGGGCGCGAGGTCCTCGCCGGGGCGCGCGTACGACATGGCGGAGCGGTAGTTGAGGAGCGCGTCGAACCAGACGTAGCAGGTCTGCGCGGGCGCCCAGGGGAGCGGCACGCCCCAGTCGATCGAGGCCCTCGACAGGGACACGTCCTCGAGCCCGCCGGCCACGAACGAGCGCGCCTCGTTGAAGCGCGAGGCGGGGCTGACGAAGCCGGGGTTGGCGTCGAAGTGGGCGAGCAGGCGGTCCTGGAAGGCGCTCAGCCGGAAGAACCAGTTCGACTCCTGCAGCCACTCGGGCTTGGTGCCGTGGTCGGGGCAGAGCCCGTCGACGAGGTCCTCCTCCTTGTAGAAGGCCTCGCAGCCCGTGCAGTAGAGGCCCTCGTAGACGCCCTCGTAGACGTGGCCGTTGTCCTTCAGGGTCTGCAGGAAGGACTGCACGTAGGCGATGTGGCCCGCGTCGGTGGTGCGGATGAAGAAGTCGGGCGTGGCCAGGACGTCGTCCGTCATCCGCCGGAAGGCGGCCGAGTTCTCGTCGACGAAGGCCTGCGGCGTCATCCCGCGCTCGGCCGCGACGCGCGCGTTCTTGTCGCCGTGCTCGTCGGTGCCGGTCAGGAAGAAGACGTCCTCGCCGCGCTGGCGCATGTGGCGCGCGTAGGTGTCGGCCGCGATCGTCGTGTACGCGTGGCCGAGGTGCGGCTGCGCGTTGACGTAGTAGATCGGCGTCGTCAGGTAGGCGGAGGCCACGGCCGAAGGGTATCCGCCATGGCCGGCCCGGCCCGCCGCTAGGGGCGGTAGAGGTCGCGCGCCGAGCGGCCGGTGAGCAGCGCCACGAGCCGGGCGGCGTCGCGCGCGCCGAAGCCGCGCTCGCGCAGCTCGGCGAGCGCCGCCTCGACCTCGTGGTCGCCCGCGGCGGGGGCCTGGACGGCGCCGAGCACGAGGGCCACCTCGCCCCTCGCCGGCTCCGTGAAGCGCGCGGCCAGCTCGGCCGCGGTGCCGCGCGCGACCTCCTCGTGCAGCCGCACCTCGGCCACGCGTACACGACGATCGCGGCCGACACC
>JBEGMS010000049.1:0-4765 GCA_041182985.1 Actinomycetota bacterium | reverse complement strand
TGGCCAGCAGCGCGATCGCGACCGACCCGACGCCGCCGGCGCCGCCCGTGACGAGGACAGGGCGCTCGCCGCCCGGCTTGAGGCCGTGCGCCTCGAGCGCCATCAGCGCGAACATCGAGGTCAGCCCGGCGGTGCCGACGGCCATCGCCTGGCGCGTCGTCAGCCCCTCGGGGACGTGCACCAGCCAGTCGGCGCGCACGCGCTGGAGCTCCGAGAAGCCGCCCCAGTAGCGCTCGCCCATGTGCCAGCCCGTGATCACGACGCGGTCGCCCGCGGCGTAGCGCGCATCGGACGACTCCAGCACGGTGCCCGCGAGGTCGATGCCCGGGATGTGCGGGAAGTTCCGGGCCAGGCGGCCCTTGTTGCCGTCGACGACGAGGCCGTCCTTGTAGTTGAGCGTCGAGTGCTCGACCTTGACCAGCACCTCGCCCTCGGGGAGGTCGGCGACGGGCACGTCCTCGATCGCGGCGCTCACGCCGTCGTCGGTCTCGCGCAGCATCAGCGCCTTGAAGGTGTCGGCCATGTCGCTCTCCCCGGGGTCGGACTGCGGCGTAGCCTACGTGCTGGCGCGGGCCCGTGCGATGGTCCGCTGAACGGCGACGGGGCGCCCGCAGGCGCCCCGTCGGGTTCCGCTCAGCTGTCGCGGCGGCTCAGGAGCAGCCGCTCGTCTCGCCGCAGCTCATGCACTTCAGGCAGGTCCCGTTGCGGACCAGGGTCATCTGCCCGCAGTTGCCGCAGGCGTCGCCCTCGTAGCCCTTCAGGCGGGCCTCGTCGCGCTCCGTCAGGAGCGGCGCGGGCCGCTGCTGCATCCGGGCCTGCGCCTCGACGCCGGCGCCCGCCGGCACCGGGTCGACCGGCGTGGCCGCGACGGCCGACACCGTGCGGTCGAGTCGCTCGGACTTCGGCGTGCCGACCTCGTCGGAGCGCAGGTCCTGGTCGTCGACGTGCGACAGGTCGTTGCGGTCGAGGTACGAGATGGCGACCTCGCGGAAGATGTAGTCGATCACGCTCGTCGCCATCTTGATCTTGTCGTTGCCGACGACCATCCCGTTCGGCTCGAAGCGGGTGAAGACGAAGGCGTCGACGAACTCCTCGAGCGGCACGCCGTGCTGGAGCCCCAGCGACACCGCGATCGCGAAGTTGTTCATCAGGGAGCGGTAGGCCGCGCCCTCCTTGTGCATGTCGATGAAGATCTCGCCGAGCGTGCCGTCCTCGTACTCGCCCGTGCGCAGGTACACCTTGTGCCCGGCCAGCGTGGCCTTCTGGGTGTAGCCGGCGCGCCGGTGCGGCAGCCGGCGGCGCTCGCCCATCACCTGGACGATGCGCTCGGCCACCTGCTCCGCGCTCGGCAGCTCGGCCGGGGCCTCGAGCTCGGCGCCGACGTCGAGCGCCTCGGCGGCCGCGCCGGAGAGCGGCTGCGAGAGCTTCGAGCCGTCGCGGTAGAGCGCGTTGGCCTTGACCATCTTCTTCCAGGAGACGCGGTAGCACTCCGCGACGTCCGCGATCGAGGCCGAGGCCGGCAGGTTGATCGTCTTCGAGATCGCGCCCGACAGGAACGGCTGCGCCGCCGCCATCATCTCGACGTGCGACAGCGCCCGGATCGCGCGGGTGCCGAGCCGGCCGCACTTGTTGGCGCAGTCGAAGACGGGCAGGTGCTCGTCCTTGAGGTGCGGCGCGCCCTCGACGGTCATCGTGCCGCAGATGTACGTGTTGGCCTCGTCGATGTCCGCCTCGGAGAACCCGAGCGCGGTCAGCAGGTCGAAGCCGGGCGCATCGAGCTCCTCGCGCTCGATCCCGAGCCCGTCGACGATCGCGTCGTCGCCGATCGTGTAGCGGGTGAACGCGAAGCGGGCGTCGAACGCGGTCGGCAGCGCCGCCTCGACCGCGTCGATCATCGCCTCCGAGAAGCCGAAGCCGCGCAGGGCGTCCGGGTGGACGTGCGGCGCGCCCTCGAGCGAGCCCGAGCCGACGCAGTAGCGGACGATGTCGTCGACCTCGTCCGGCGCATAGCCCAGCTGCTCGAGCGCGGGCGGCACGGAGGCGTTGACGATCTTGAAGTAGCCGCCGCCGGCCAGCTTCTTGAACTTGACGAGCGCGAAGTCCGGCTCGATGCCGGTCGTGTCGCAGTCCATCACGAGCCCGATCGTCCCGGTCGGGGCGATCAGGGTCACCTGCGCGTTGCGGAAGCCGTGCGTCTCGCCGAGGGCGAGCGCGCGGTCGGCCTCGTAGCGGGCGACCGCGAGCAGGTCCTCCTCGCACTCCGCGGCGTCGATGCCCGCCGGGGTCACCGTGAGCTGCTCGTACTCGGCGGCGTCGACGGCGTAGGCCGCGCGGCGGTGGTTGCGCACCACCCGCAGCATGTGCTCCTTGTTGCGCTCGTAGCCGGCGAACGGCCCGAGCTCCGCGGCCAGCTCGGCGCTGGTCGCGAGCGACGTGAAGTGCATGATCGCCGAGACGGCGCCGCAGAAGGCGTAGGCCGCCGACGAGTCGTAGGCGACGCCGCGGCGCATCAGGAGCGCGCCGAGGTTCGCGTAGCCGAGGCCGAGCGTGCGGTAGACGTACGAGCGCTCCGCGATCTCGCGGCTCGGGAACTGCGCCATCAGGACGGAGATCTCGAGCACGATCGTCCACAGCCGGCTGGCGTGGCGGAAGAGGTCGTGGTCGAAGCTCCCGCCGCGGTCGAACGTCATCAGGTTCATCGACGCCAGGTTGCAGGCCGTGTCGTCCAGGAACACGTACTCCGCACACGGGTTCGAGGCCATGATCTTGCCGTCGGCCGGGCAGGTGTGCCACTCGTTGGTCGTGTCGTGGAACTGGATGCCCGGGTCGGCGCACAGCCAGGCCGCCTCGCAGATCTGGTCCCACAGGTCGCGGGCGCGCAGCACCTTGCAGGGCTCCGGCGCGCGGTCCTGCGCGGCGGCGCGCTCGAGCTCGGTGCGCTCGTAGAGCGGCCAGTCGCGGTCCTCCTCGACGGCCTCCATGAACGTGTTGGTGACGCGCACGGAGTTGTTCGAGTTCTGGCCCGACACGGTCAGGTACGCCTCGCCCTGCCAGTCCGTGTCGTACTCGTCGATGTGCAGCTCCTTGACGCCCTGCTTCGCCAGGTCGATGGTGCGCTGGATCGAGGCGTCGGGCACGCCGGCGGCGCGGGCGCCGCGGACGGCCTGCGCGAGCGACGGGTTGTCGCGCGCCACGAAGCGCGCGTCGCCCTCGCCCTCCTGCGTCGCCGCGAGCACGGCGTTGAGGTGCCGGTTCAGCATCTTCGAGCCGGCCACCAGCGCCGCGACCTTCGTCTCCTCCACGACCTTCCAGCGCACGTACTGCTCGATGTCGGGGTGGTCGAGGTCGAGCGTCACCATCTTCGCCGCGCGGCGCGTCGTGCCGCCCGACTTGATCGCGCCCGCCGCGCGGTCGCCGATCTTGAGGAAGCTCATCAGGCCGGACGAGCGGCCGCCTCCCGACAGGCGCTCGTCGGCGCCGCGGATCGCCGAGAAGTTCGAGCCGGTGCCCGACCCGTACTTGAAGACGCGCGCCTCGCGGACCCAGAGGTCCATGATGCCGCCCTCGTTGACGAGGTCGTCGCCGACGGACTGGATGAAGCAGGCGTGCGGCGCGGGACGCTCGTAGGCGCTGGTGGAGCGCTTCAGCTCGCCCGTCTCGTGGTCGCAGTACCAGTGGCCCTGCGGCGGGCCGGCGATCCCGTAGGCCCAGTGCAGGCCGGTGTTGAACCACTGCGGCGAGTTCGGCGCCGCGACCTGCAGCGCGAGCATCGCGGCGAGCTCGTCGTGGAAGGCACGGGCGCCCTCCTCGTCGAAGTAGCCGTGCGTCAGGCCCCAGTAGGCCCAGCAGCCGGCGAGTCGGCCGAAGACCTCGCGCGCGTCGGCCTCGCCGCGGTAGCGCTCCGCCTCCGGCAGGTCGGCGAGCGCCTCCTCGTCGGGCTCGTGGCGCTGCAGCCACTCGGGCACGCCGGGCTCGTCGACGCGGCGCAGGACGGCGGCGACGCCGGCCTTGCGGCAGTACTTCTGGGCGAGGATGTCGACGGCGACCTGGCTCCACGCCTCCGGCGCCATGACCGTGGCCTCGAAGGCGACCGAGCCATCGGGGTTGACGATGCGCGAGGTCCGCTCAACGAAGCTGATCCCGGCGTACGGGTCGCGCCCCTCCGTCGTGTACCGCCGCTCGATCTCCATGCCTCGCTCCTTCCAATCCACCCCATCGGTGGCTGCTCGTATCCTAGGTCCCGCTCACTCGACGGGGACGACAAAGGTAGCGAGCGGATCGGACGTCACCGCCCGGGCGCCGCGGTCCGCGTGCGGTGGGCGTACAGTCACGACGATGGACGCCGAGCACGTGCTCCTCACCAGCGGCTTGGTTCTCGCCATCGCGCTCCTCGCGCTGCCGATCGCGCAGGTCCTGCGCCTGCCCTCGATGGTGATCCTCGTCCTGCTCGGCGTGCTCGCCGGACCGGGCGTGCTCGACCTCGTCGAGGTCCCGATCGAGAGCCTCGGCGCCGAGCTCCTGTTCACCATCGGCGTCGCCCTGATCCTCTTCCACGGCGGCATGGGCATCTCGCTGCGCGTGATCTCGCGCACCGTCGTCGGCCTCCTGCTCCTCGCCGTCCCGGGCGTCGCGATCACGGCCGGCGTCGTCGCCGCCGCGGTCGTGCTCGCCTTCGGCGCGCCGTGGGAGATCGCGCTGCTCGCGGGCGCCGTCCTCTCCGCGACCGACCCCGCGATCCTCGTCCCGCTCTTCGACCGGCTCGGCC
>JBEGMS010000048.1:0-11865 GCA_041182985.1 Actinomycetota bacterium | reverse complement strand
GCAAGGCGACCATGCCGTCCTCGCCGAACCCGATCGCGCGGAGCTTCACCGAGCGGCTCGGCACCGCCGCTAAGGCGATCTGCGCGAGCACGCGGGGTGCCGTGATGACGCCGCCGGCGCCCGGGATATCGGCGGGCGCCGAGCTGATGACGGGCAGCTGTGTGCGCTCCTGGGGGCGCCCGAGGACCGTGCCGGAGGCGCCGATGAGGACGAGGCCGCTGCCGGTCGGCGCGAGCGCGACCGGCCGCTCGGGGACGACGCGGATCCTGAGGGTGCCGGGGAAGGCGCGGTCCACCTCCGCGCTGCGGATCCCGGGGAGCCCCTCGACCGCCATGACGACATGGGCCGGATCGACGGTGAGCATACTCGCGGAGCCGACGGTCGCCAGAGCGGCCGTGCGCACGGCGGTCGCGGTCGCGCCCTTGGCGCCGATGACCTGCACCGAGCCGACGCCGAAGGCACCGGTGCGATCGAGGCCCATGAGGCCGAGGACGCCGAGCCCCACGATCGCCATGCCGGCGAGGAGCGCGAGCGGCGCCAGCGCCGCCGTCCTGAGCCCCCTGCCCCGCAATCGCTCCCGCATGGATCGGACTACGCCCCCGAACCCGGTTCTCCTTCCGGGATCAGGTCACGAGCGCTGTCAGGGCGAGTCCCACGACCGCGCCGAGCGGGATGCACGCGACGAGCATGAGGCCGACGCCGAAGCCGGCGCCCTCCCGCTCCGCGTGCCCGCGGGCCCAGCGCACGACCAGCACGACGGCCGCGAGGGCGCAGACCGGTACGCCGGCCAGCCAGATCCAGTCGATGGAGTCCGCGGGGGCGAGCGCCAGCGCCAGAAGGCGAACGGCGCCGATCACCGCGAGGAGGGGCAGGCACCAGAGCACGCCGGCCGCGGGCCAGTGCGGCGGGCGGAAGAACAGGTACGCCGCGATCAGGCCGGGCAGCGCCGAGACGAGGATCAGCGTCCACGGGCCGATCGACGGGCAGCTCGCCCCGGCTCGCACCGTGCGGTCGGCGAGGCAGTAGCCCCCGGCGCCCGCCTCGCCGCCGATCAGGGTGACGGCCATGGCGGTCGCGGCCGCCACGAGGACGGCCACCAGCAGCGACAGCCGCGGCCTCCCGGTCTCGAGCCCCCGATCGAGCACGGACGGATGATCCCATGTCGGGCGGTCAGTCGCGCCTGCCGCGCGCCCACACGAGGGGGACCACGGCGACCAGCGGGAGGATCCCGAACCAGAGATCGAAGAGCCACGCGATGGCGACCGACGCCGCGATCGCAAGCGCCCCGACGATGATCCACATCCGGGTTCCCACGCCCCGAGGGTACCCGCTCAGGACGCGCCGCGGGAGTCCGCCCTGCTTGCCGACCGGGGCGGGCGCGCTACCGTCGTGCCCGTGGACCTCCTCCCCATCGCCCTGATCGCGATCGGCCTCGTCGTGGTCCTCGTGACGCTGCGCGAGGAGCGGGACATGGCGGCGATCGGGGTCGCCGCCGGCGGGCTCGCGCTCGCCTGCACCGGCCTGGTCGGCACCATCACGCTGTCGGAGTGGAATCCGGGAGACGCCATCCGCAGCGCCGCCGGCGTGGTCGGAGCGCTCGCGTGGGTCGCCGCCCTCGGCGCGGGGATGGGCGGCGTGATGCGCGGTGACCGGCGTCAGGGCGGCAGCGCGCTCGCGCTCGCGGGCCTCACCGCGGTCGCCGCTGTCGTGCTGGCGGCGCAGTAGACCCCGGAGAGCGGGCGATGGGTCTCGAACCCACGACCTACAGCTTGGGAAGCTGTCGCTCTACCAACTGAGCTACGCCCGCGATGGCGTGAGCATAGCGCCGAACGCCGTCTCGACAGCGAGATGGCCCGACGCCGTGCGACCGTCCGCGGCGCCGTGCTCGCCACCCGCGCGGGACCGAGGCCCCGCGCGGGCACGAGGGATCAGTAGCGGTAGGTGTCGGCCTTGTAGGGGCCGGCGACCGGCACGCCGATGTAGGCGGCCTGGTCGTCCCGGAGCTCGGTGAGGGTGCCGCCGAGCGCGCCCACGTGCAGCCGGGCGACCTTCTCGTCGAGGTGCTTCGGCAGGACGTGCACACCGAGCGCGTAGGACTCGGTGTTGCCGAACAGCTCGATCTGCGCGATCACCTGGTTCGTGAAGGACGCGCTCATCACGAACGAGGGGTGCCCCGTCGCGTTGCCGAGGTTGAGCAGGCGGCCCTCCGACAGGACGATGATCGCCTTGCCGTCGGGGAAGACCCACTGGTCGACCTGGGGCTTGACGTTGATGCGCTCGATGCCCGGGTAGGCCTGCAGCCCGGCCATGTCGATCTCGTTGTCGAAGTGGCCGATGTTGCCGAGCACGGCGTTGTGCTTCATCTTGGCCATGTGGTCAACCGTGACGATGTCGCGGTTGCCGGTGGCGGTGATCACGAGGTCGGCGTCGCCGATCACATCGTCGAGCGTGACGACCTCGTAGCCCTCCATCAGCGCCTGCAGCGCGCAGATCGGATCGATCTCCGTGACGGCGACGCGGGCGCCCATCGCGCGCAGGGACTCCGCCGAGCCCTTGCCGACGTCGCCGAAGCCGCAGACGACCGCCGTCTTGCCCGCCAGCATCAGGTCGATGCCGCGGTTGATGCCGTCGACGAGCGAGTGGCGGCAGCCGTAGAGGTTGTCGAACTTGCTCTTGGTGACCGAGTCGTTGACGTTGATCGCGGGGAAGAGCAGGCGCCCCTCCTCGGCCATCTGACCGAGGCGCAGCACGCCGGTCGTGGTCTCCTCCGTGACACCCTTGATGCCCTCGGAGATGCGAGTCCACTTCGCCCCGTCCCTGGCGATCGACTCCTGCACGAGGGCCAGGAAGACCTGGAACTCCTCGGAGTCGGCCGAGGCCGGGTCCGGCACGGCGCCGGCGGACTCGAACTCGCGACCCTTGTGGACCAGCATCGTGGCGTCGCCGCCGTCGTCGAGGATCATGTTGGGACCGCCGTCGGGCCACGTCAGCGCGGCCTCGGTGCACCACCAGTACTCCTCGAGGGTCTCGCCCTTCCAGGCGAACACCGGCACGCCGCTCGGGGCGTCGACCGTGCCCTCGGGGCCGACCACGACCGCCGCGGCCGCGTGGTCCTGCGTCGAGAAGATGTTGCAGCTGGCCCAGCGCACCTCGGCGCCGAGCGCCGTCAGCGTCTCGATCAGCACCGCAGTCTGGATCGTCATGTGCAGCGAGCCCGTGATGCGGGCGCCCGCCAGCGGCTGCTCCTTGCCGTACTCCGCGCGCAGGCTCATCAGGCCGGGCATCTCGTGCTCGGCGATCTGGATCTCCTTGCGCCCCCACTCGGCGAGCGAGAGGTCGGCGACGCGGTAGTCGTTCTGGGTCAGGGTCGAGGCGGCGGTGCTGCTCATGGACACTCCTTTACTCCGGGGCAGATTATCATTCGCGCCGGTCCGCGGCGCGGCTCACCGGAGATCGGCCGGCCTAGGCGGCTTCGTCGAGCACGAGCACGAGCCGCTCGAGGGCGACGAAGCGCCCGTCCACGTGGGCGCCGAACGGGTCGACCTCGCGGCGGACGAACCCGAGCCGCCCGTACAGGCTCCAGGAGGGGTCCTCGTTCTCGACGACCTCGAGGTAGACGGCGCGGACGCCGGCGGAGGTCGCCCAGTCGAGGGCGCCCTGCACGAGCCGGCGACCGACACCCCGGCCCCGGCACTCGGGATCGAGCCAGACGCCCCACAGGGTCGCCCGATGGCGGCGGCGTTGGCCGATGTCGCGGGCGATGCCGGCCATCCCGACCGGCCGCTCGCCATCAAGGGCGAGCAGGATCAGCTGGTCCCCCTCCCCCGTGCTCGCCGCGGCGCGCGCGGCCCATAGGTCGTCCGAGTCAGCGGCGACCTCGTCGTACGTCTCCAGGAAGGCCCCCGGGTTCGCGGCGAGCGCGGCGAGGCGCACCTCGCGCAGGAGGCCGCCATCGCCGATCCGGACCGGGCGGACCTCGATCATGCCCGCAGCCCCTCGAGCGCGGGCAGCTCGCGCCCGGCCAGGAGGTCGAGCATCGCGGCGCCCCCGGTGCTCACGTAGGTCACGGCGTCGGCCCGCCCGGAGGCGCGCAGGGCCGAGGTCGTATCGCCCCCTCCGACCACCACGGACCCCGGGCAGTCGGCGGCCGCCGCGATCAGCGCGTCCGTCCCGGCGCGGAAGGGTTCCATCTCGAACGCGCCCGGGGGGCCGTCCCAGATCACGTGGGCGGCACCGCGGATCCGCTCCGCGTACCGCGCCGCGGTCTCGGGCCCGATGTCGAGCGCGATCCGGCCGTCGCCGATCGCGTCCGCGGCCTCGACCGCGATGCGCGCCTCCGTCGTGAGTCCGTCCGTCGAGACGACGTCCGTGGGGAGCACGATCTCGCAGCCGGACGCCGTCGCGGCCTCCACGACCCGCGCGGCCGCGGGCAGCGCGTCGCGGTCGACGATCGACGCGCCCAGGGCGCCGCCGCGCTGGGCGAGGAACACGTGGGCGAGCGCGCCGCCGAGGAGGATCGCCTCCGCCGTCTCGGCGAGCCGGGCGAGCGCCGGCAGCTTGTCCGCGGCCTTGGCGCCACCTGCGACCAGGACACCGCCCGCGGCTCCGCGCGAGCGCAGCTCCCCGAGCGCGGCGACCTCGTGCGCGACCACGAGCCCCGCGACCGACGGCAGATGCCGGGCCACCCCGGTGGTGGAGGCCTGGCGGCGGTGGGCGGACCCGAAGGCGTCGAAGACGAACGCGCGCGCGGGCGCCGCCAGGCGCTCGGCGAGCACATCGTCGTCCGCGTCCTCCCCCGCCTCGAAGCGGACGTTCTCGAGCAGCACCGCATCGCCCGGACGCAGGTTGAGGATCGAGGCGCGGGTGAGGGGGCCGATCGTGTCGGCCGCGTGCGCGACGAGCGAGCCGACGGCGCCCGAGAGGCGCTCGGCGACGGGCAGGAGGCTGGCCGCGGGCTGCCGCCGCCCGCCGGGGCGCCCGAGGTGCGCGAGCACGATCGTGAAGGCGCCGCCCTCCATGAGGGCGCGGATCGTCGTCGCGGCGGCCACGATCCGCCCGTCGTCGATGACCTGCCCATCCTCGTCGATGGGGACGTTGAGATCGGCGCGCACGATCACCGGCAGCCCCTCGAGCTCGCCGAGGTCGGCGAGGCCGCGCAGGCCGGCGGGGCCGCTCACGACGCGACCGTCCATCGATGCAGGCGGGGCGCCGGTACGGCGCTGCGGACGAGGGAGGGCACGCCGGGATCCTAGGCGCGTCCGGCGACCCATGGCCCCGGTAGGCGGACGGTACGATCCGCGCATTCCCGCAGGAGGAGAGCGCGATGGCCCAGACGATCATCAACCCCCAGGACGGCCCGCCGCACGGCGGTCCCTACAGCCACGGCATCCGCGTCGGCGACATGGTCTTCACGGCCGGGCAGGGGCCGTTCAACGCGGCGGGCGAGCTGGTCGGCGACGACGTCGCCGCGCAGACCGAGGTCGTGCTCGACAACATCGAGCGGATCCTCGCCGAGGCCGGCGCGAGCCTGCGCGACGTCGTGCGCGTGACGGCCCACCTGCAGGACCTCTCCGGCGACTTCGCCGCCTACAACGAGGTCTACGCGCGCCGCTTCGGCGACCACCGCCCGTGCCGCACCACGGTCGGCAGCACCCTCGGCGGATTCCTGGTGGAGATCGACGTGATCGCGATCGCCGGCAGCGGCGGCTAGCCGCCGGGGGGCACGTCGAGCCGGATCAACCCGTGCTCGACGGCGCGCGCCGCCGCGCCCGTGCGCGACTCCGCGCCCAACTTGCGCAGCACGTGCTCCACGTGGGTCGCCACCGTCCGCGGCGCCACGCCGAGCCGCGCCGCGACGTCGCGGTTGCACGCCCCGTCGGCGATGTGCCGCAGCACGACGGTCTCGCGGGCGGTCAGGCCGAACGGCCGCCCCGCGTGGCGGAGGCTGATCAGCGCCACCGGCTCCGCCGCGAGGCGGGTCGAGCGGGTCTGCATCATCTGCACCTGCACGAGCGCGCCGTCCTCGTCCTCGACGAGGCCGCGCGCCGTGACCAGGGGTCGGCCGCCGAGGCCCCGCGCCAGATCCACCAGCAGGGCGCGGTCGACCGTCGGCGGCAGCCCCTGCTCCTCGGATTCGCTGCGCGCGAGCACCGCGCCGTCGGCGCGCACGACGAGCCGCCGCGCATCGCGCTCGTCGTCCAGCCAGGTGGCGATGTCCGCGAGCGGGTCGACCATCGCGCCCAGCACGCCGGACAGGAGCGCCATGTAGTCGCGCACGTCGTCGGTCAGGATCGACTCGTCCTCGGTGCTCGTGTTGACCAGCCCGACGTAGCGCCCGTCCGGTGCGAACAGCGGGGTCGTCATCCCGTCGCCGTAGCCCTCCGGGCCCCAGTACTCGACGTACGAGTACGTGGAGCGGTAGTCGAACTCGGTGTCGCGCATGCGCACCGGCTGGCGACCGCCGACGATCGCCGGCATCGACGGGTCCCGATTGGGATAGTCGGAGTCGACGTACGCGACCACGCGATCGCTGTACCCGCGGTTGACGAGCGTCCGGTGCCCGTCCGCGAACGGGTCGCGGACGGTGATCTGCGCCGCGGAGTACGGCAGCACGCCGTGCAGGGCCTCGATCACCTCGGACGCGACCTCCTCCCGCGACCGCACGCTCCCGACCGCGGCCCCGGCGAGGGCGAGCAGTCGCTCCTTCGCGCGCGGGCGCGACACGGCTAGCCCTTCACTCCGCGCAGGCGCACCGGGTCGGCCGTCACAGCGCCCGCTCCCGCGGGATGCGGTAGTCGTCGACCCACGGGCGCACGCGCTCGAAGGCCGCGCTCGCGGCGATGACCGTCGCGTCGTCCTGCATCGGCCCGATCAGCTGCATGCCGACGGGCAGGCCGTCGGCGAGCCCCGCGGGGATCGACGCCGACGGGTGGCCGGTGAAGTTCGTGGCGAAGGTCAGGCAGAAGCCGATGCTCGGATCGATCTCCTGCCCGTTCACCTCGCTCGGCCCCATCGTGTCGCCGTTGTCCGCGTTGAGCGGCGGCAGGGTCGAGAGGGTCGGGGTCACGAGCAGGTCGTGCGTCGCGAAGACCGCCTGCATGGCGTCGAAGACCCTGGAGCGCATCACGTCGTCGCGCTCCAGGTCGGCCAGCGTGGCGCCGCGCGTCCGCTCGACCCAGGCCTTGTAGACCGGCGGCAGGTCGTCCGTGGCCATCAGATCGAGCCCGAAGCCCTTCAGCCCCTCGAGCCCGGCGATGTTGAGCGGCATGATCATGCGGCACCAGAGGTGCGCGAACTCGAGCTGGTCGATGTCCAGGCCAAGCTCGACCTCCTCGACGATCGCGCCGGCGGCCTCGAAGGCGCGCACGGCCTCGCCGACGGTCGTCGCCACGCGCGGATCGATCGGGTAGATGTCGAACGCCGGGCTGTACGCGATGCGCATGCCCTCGATCGGGCGCTGGAGCGCGCCCATGAAGTCGACCTCGTCGCGGAGGCTGTACGGATCGCGCGGGTCGTAGCCCTGCAGCGCCTGCATCACCAAGGCGGCGTCGGCGACCGTGCGCGAGATCGGGCCCTCGGCGATCGTCGGCTGGGTGCCGGAGAAGGCGTTGGGCCGCATCACGAGCGGCACGCGACCGAAGGAGCCCTTGTAGCCGTAGGTGCCCGTCCAGGCCGCGGGGATCCGGATCGAGCCGCCGCCGTCGGTGCCCTCCGCGAACGGCACGATGCCGTCCGCGACGCATGCCGCGCTGCCGCCCGACGATCCACCCGGATTGCGGCTCGTATCGAACGGGTTGCAGGTCGCCCCGAAGAGCGGGTTGTCGGTGATCCCGCGGTAGCCCATCACGGGGCTGTTCGTCTTGCCGAGGATGATGCCGCCGGCCGCCTCGACGCGCTCGGCCCACGGGCAGTAGGCGTCGATCACGTTGTCGGCGAGAGAGCGCACGCCGCCGAAGGTCGACTTCCAGCCGGGCTTGTAGTCGAACAGGTCCTTCATCAGGGTGGGCACGCCGTGCAGCGGCCCGAGCTCGTCGCCGCGCTGCACCGCGGCCTCGGCCTCGACGGCACGCGCGCGGGCGTCCTCGTAGCCCTTGAAGATGACCGCGTTGAGGGACGGGTTGCGCTCCTCGATCAGCTCGATGGCGCACTCGACCGCGGCGACCGGCGAGAGCTCGCCCGTGCGGATCAGGCCCGCGATCTCCGTAGCGTCGCGGTAGGCGAACTCCTTGGCGTTCATGCGGTCACGCTCCTCTCGGGACCGCGGGCTGCGCCCGCGGCATCAGGCTACGCCGCACCAGTCCATCGCGGCGACGGCGAAGGTCTTGCAGCTGGTCACGACCTCGTCGATCAGCACGTACTCGTCGTCCGCGTGGGCGACGCGCAGGTCGCCCGGGCCGTACGAGATGGCGGGCACGCCGCCGAGCGTCAGGAACGTGCAGTCCTCGACGGCGGCGAAGCCGACCACGTCGGGCGCCCCCGCGAAGCGGGTGCCGACGGCGGCCTGCTCGTGCGCGGCGACGGTCAAGGCGGTGATCTCCTCGGCCTGCGGCACGTTGGCCGGCCAGTGCAGCTTCCACTCCACGGTCGGCGGGTGCGCGCGCAGCCACGGATCGGTCTGGGAGGCACGCTCGATGTGCGTCTCGATCTCCCGCTTGACCGCCTCGGGATCGTCGTCGGGCGAGTACCAGACGCAGTACTCGATCGTCATGAACTCGCTCAGGAAGAACGGCACCATCACGCCGTGCGGCCCGCCCTGGACGACGCCCGGGTGGATCGAGAAGTGCCCCGGCCGGAACAGCGGGTGCTGCTTCGTCTGCCCCCACTCCTCCTCGAGCTGGCGCAGCGCGTTGAAGATCAGGATCCCCTTGTCGATCGCGTTGACCCCGACGGCGGCGCCGTCGCCGCCCGCGCGGATCGAGTTGCCGCGCATCGAGGAGTGCGTGGCCTTGCCGACGGCCGTGACCGAGAACCACAGCAGCCCGGGCGAGATCGGCACCACGGCCAGCGGCGACGGCGGCGAGCTCGGCTCCGAGACGATCGCCGCGTCGGCCGTGTAGCCGCGCTTGATCGCCGCGGTGGTGCCGCACTCGTGGTCCATGACCTCCTCGCCGACGACGGCCTCGAGGATCAGGTCGCCCCTGAGGGCGATCCCGCACTCGCGCAGCGCGCGGGCGGCGAACGTCTGGGCGATGATGCCCGACTTCATGTCCGTCGCGCCGCGGCCCCAGACGCGGTCGCCGTCGATCCTGCCGCTGAAGGGGTCGCCCCCGGTCCAGTTTGCGGGGTCGCCGACCGGGACGACGTCGACGTGGCCGTTGTAGATCAGGGAGCGCCCGCCGCCCGACCCCTTGACCACCCCGACCGCGTTCTCGCGGCCGGGCTCGATCGCGAACAGGTCGACCTCGGCGCCGAGCGCCTCGTAATGGCGGGCGAAGACCTTGCTGACCTCGCCCTCGCCGCCCACAACCTCGTCGTAGACCTGTCCCGGGTACTTCGGGTTGACGCTGGGGATCCGGACGACCTCGCTGAGCGCGTCGATCATCTCGGCTGCGAGGCCGTCGATGGCTGCGCCGACCTGGTTGACGAGCTCCTGTTCGGCCATGGCGGCTGTCTCCTTCCTCGTGCCCGGGGCGCGCCGCGCCCCCTCCTCTACGCCGTCTCGGGGCGCGAGCCCGGCGGCATCTGTGACTCCTGCTCGATCGCCCCGGCGTCCTCCGGCGGGTCCGACCCGGGACCGGAAGCGCGGCCCTGCTGGCCGCGCCGGCGGCGGATCTGGTCGGGGATCGCGATCAGGCCGTCGCGGGCGATCAGCGTGACGGCCAGGAGCAGCAGCCCGATGAAGACGTAGCGGGCCTCCGGCGGGTCGACGTCGACGAAGCGGCGGTCGACGTAGGTCAGGAGCATCGTGCCGATGAGGATGCCGCGCGGCGTGTTGATGCCGCCGATCATCACCATCGCGAACAGGAGCAGCACCGTCGAGAAGTTGAAGAAGCTCGGGCTGATCGACTTGTAGTAGGCGATGTAGAAGCCGCCCGCCCCGCCGAGCACCGCCGACGAGATCAGGAAGACCCAGAGCCGGGCCCGCACCACGTCGGTGCCGAGGACCTCGGCGACGGGCTCGCTCTCGCGCGCCGTCCGGAGCAGCAGGCCGAGGCGGCCGTAGTTGACGCGGTTGTAGATGACCAGCGCGAGGATCGCGAGGCCGATCGCGGCGAAGTACGCGATCTGGGAACCCTGCAGCGATCCGGCGAGGTCCTCGGGGACGAAGCTCGAGGCGCCGAAGAGCCCCTGCGCACCGCCGAAGTTGCACTTGTCCTGGCCGAAGAACGCACGGGCCAGCTCGACGAGGCCGATCGTCAGGAGCGCGAAGTAGATGCCGCGCAGGCGGATGGCCGGCAGCGAGATCACGAACCCGACGACCACGCCGACCACGACCGCCACCGGGATCGCGACCCACCACTGCACGACGGGCAGCCCGAGCAGGCGACCGCCGCCCTCGGCGCAGGCGAGCGCGCCGCTCGCGCCGACGTTGACCGAGAGATAGGCCGCGACGTAGGCGCTGATGCCGGCCACCGCGACGGTGGCGAAGCTCTGGAGGCCCGCCGTGCCGAGCACGAGACCCCACATCGTGTTCCAGGTCAGGTAGATCAGCATCGCCACCATGACCGTCAGGAAGTACGGGGTGCCCGTGATCACCGGGATCACGAGGGCGATGACCCCGCACATGATCCAGAACAGCCACGAGGACCGATCCCGCCCCCCGCTCATGCCGCCGGCCTGCGCCTCGCGCTCGCCCGCCCGCCACGAGATGCTCCAGGAGAGCAGCAGCAGGAAGGCCGTCATCGAGCCGAGCACCGACAGCGTGCCGAACACGAACGGCACGGCCAACGCCACCAGGAACGCCACGGCCAGAACGCCGTAGTGCAGGAGGTCGGTGCGCGACCTAGGCACGAGTCGTCTCCAGGACCCCGGCGATGCCGCGCGGGCGGATGATCAGGACGATGGCGATCAGCAGGAACAGCGTGATCAGGGTCCACGCGCCCCCGAGGTACTGCAGGGTCAGCGCCTCGCAGAGGGCGACCAGGAAGGCCGCGATGACCGCGCCGCGCAGCGAGCCGAGGCCGCCGAGGAGGGCCACGATCAGGCCCTTGATCAGGGGCACGTAGCCGGAGTTCGGCTCGACGAAGAACGTCTGGCCGAGCAGGACCGCCGCGAGCCCGATGAAGGCGCCCGAGACGCCGAGGATCGCGAAGGCCGTGGTGCGGCGGTTGATGCCGACGAGGGCGGCGCCCTCGACGCTCTGCGTGAGCGCGCGCACGCCGAGCCCCACGCGGGAGTAGCCGATGTAGACCAGCATGATCGCGACCACGACCGCGGTCGAGATCACGGTGCCGGTGACCGAGGGCTGGACGAGGGTCTCGCCGAGTCGGAACTCGCGGATGAACGCGAACAGGGCCTCGAACTGCTTGTACTGGGGACCGAACGCCCAGAGGTAGAGGTTCGTGCCGATGAAGCTCAGCGCGAGGGTCGCCGTGAGGGTTCGCAGCTCCCAGTTCGGCTTGCCGTCGAGCGGCAGGAACACGGTCAGGCAGACGAGGGCCCCGATCGCGGCACCCGTGACGATGCCGCCGATCAGGACGATCACCACGTTCGATGAGATGTTGGTGGAAACGAGCCACGCCCCGTAGGCGGCTCCCGCGTACATCGCGCCCGTCGAGAGGTTCAGGAAGCCGAGCCCCGACCAGGTCAGCGAGATGCCGAGCGCGACCAGCGCGTAGATCGCGGTCAGGTTGATGGTGGTGACGATGACGCCGGTCATCAGTGTCCTCCGTCCCCGCCGGTGTCCGGCGTCAGCTCCCCGCCGTG
>JBEGMS010000047.1:0-3116 GCA_041182985.1 Actinomycetota bacterium | reverse complement strand
CGATCAGGACGACGGTGGAGACCTCGAAGCTGACGGCGGCGATCAGGGCGATCGCGATCGCCGGCGCGTTCATGCTGGCGGTGGCCGGCCCCGGTCCAGGATGCCGTCGCCGTGCGCCGCTTCGCCTGACGGGCCGTCAGGCGCCGGGGCGCCAGAGGCCCGCGATGGCGGCCTCCGCGATCGCCTCGGCGGAGAGGTCGAGCCACTCGTAGACCTCGGGCTGCGAGCCGCACTGGCCGAAGCGGTCGACGCCGAGCGGGATCAGCGGCGACCCGAACGCGGCGCCGAGGAAGGCGAGCGCGTGCGGCGCGGCGTCGTGCACCGTGACGAGCGGCAGGCCGCGCTCCTCGGGCAGGACCAGCCGCTCGAGGATCGATGGGTCCGAGAGCCGACCGGAGCGCAGGGCGCCCGTGCGGGTCCGCAGCGCCCGGAACAGCCGATCGGGGCTCGTGATGTTGATGATCGTGGCGGCGACGTCCTCGTCGGCGAGGAGGTCGCGTGCGGCGAGGGCCTGCGGCACCATCGCGCCGCAGGTGGCGATCACGACGCGCGAGGCCGGGTCGGCGATCGCCGGCTCCGCGAGCCGGTAGCCGCCCGCGAGCACGTCGTCGCGCAGGGCGGCGCGGTCGGAGCGCTCGAGCAGGGCCCCGAAGGCGTCCTGGGCGACCGGCGTCGTCGACAGCCGCAGGTAGTGGGCCTCGCCGTCGGGGCGGACGATGTCGCGCAGCGCGTGCAGCATCACCCACTCGGTCTCGAGCGCGTAGCAGGGCTCCCACATCGTCAGCCCGGGCAGCTCCATGCCGATCGAGGCCGTGATCGACGACTGGTGCGCGCCGCCCTCGCGGGACAGGGACACGCCCGACGGCGTGCCCGCGAAGACGAAGCGGGCGCCCGAGTAGACGGAGTAGATCAGGGCGTCGAGGCCACGGCAGACGAACGGGTCGTAGACGGTGCCGACGGGCAGGAGCTGCGTGCCGTGCAGCTCGGCGCCGAGGCCGAGCTGGCCGAGCAGCAGGAACAGGTTCATCTCGGAGATCCCGAGCTCGATGTGCTGGCCCTTCGGACCCGGAGCCCACTTGAGGGGACCGGAGTCCTCGAGCTCGAACACCTCCTCCTCGACCGGGCCGAACACGCCGCGCTTGTTGATCCAGCCGCCGAGGCCGGTCGAGATCGACACGTCGGGGCTGGTCGTGACCACGTGGTCGGCGACCTCCTCCACGCCGGCGATGTCCTGCAGGCAGCGCGCGAAGGCGTCCTGGCTCGACATCGGGCGCGTGGCCACGGGCCCGAACTCGTGCGGGATCGCGTACGGATCGACACGGGTCGGCGCGGGCACGTGCCGCTCGGAGAGCCGCTCGGCCGCGCTCGCGCAGAGCCGGCCCGCCGGCGTGTCGGGGGCGAACCCGGCCCACTCGTCGTCGGGGTCGGCGATCGCGCCGCGCAGGACGTCGATCTCATCGCCCGACAGGAGCGCCGAGTGGTTGAGCGGGTGCCCGGCCATCGGCAGGCCCCAGCCCTTGACGGTGAACGCGAAGATCACGGTGGGCCGCTCGGTGTCCCGGTCGGCGCGCTCCAGCGCGGCCAGCATGTCGCCGAGGTCGTGGCCGCCGAGGTCGCCGATCAGGCCGACGATCCGGTCGTCGGGATAGTCGTCGAGGATGCGCGCGAGCGCCTTGCGGTCGCCCTTGGGCGCGCCGTCGACCATCCGCGCGCGCACCTCCTTGCCCGGGGTGCGGAGGAGCGCCTGGTACTCCTGGTTGGGCATGTCGTCGATGCGCCGCTCGAGGGTGTCGCCCCCGTCGCGCGCGAACGCCTCGCGCAGGCGGGTGCCGTACTTGACGACCTCGACCTGCCAGCCGTGATCGCGGAACACGTGCGTGAACTCCTGCGAGCGCACGCCGGGGATCACGCGGTCGAGGCTCTGGCGGTTGAAGTCGACGATCCACGTCAGCTGGCCGAGGCCGCGGGCGGCCGGGTCGGCGAGCGCCTCCCAGACGTTGCCCTCGTCGAGCTCGGCGTCGCCGATCAGGGCGACGAAGCGGCGGCCGGCCGGCATGTCGAAGTGGCTGCCGACGTAGCGGTCCACCACGCTCGCGAACAGCGGCGCGGCGGCGCCGAGGCCGACGGAGCCGGTCGAGAAGTCGATCGGGTCCGGATCCTTCGTGCGCGACGGGTACGACTGCAGCCCGCCGAAGTCGCGCAGGGTCGTCAGGTACTCACGACCGAGCCGGCCGAGCAGGTAGTTGATCGAGTGCAGGACCGGCGAGGCGTGCGGCTTGACGGCGACGCGGTCGCCCGCCTTGAGCCAGTCGAAGTAGAGGGCGGTCATCGCCGTCACCATCGACGCCGACGACGCCTGGTGGCCGCCGACCTTGAGCTGGTCGCCCTTCGGGCGCTCGCGGTTGGCGTAGTCGATCATCCGCGTCGCGAGCCAGAGCACGCGCCGCTGGACGGCGGCGAGCGCCTCGAGATCGCGGACGGGCGCGACGGTGTCGGGCGGGGAGGTCGCCATGCCGGGATCCTACCGGCACTCCCGCCGGCGCGACAGATCCGCGGGGGCGCGCCGCGCCGGGCGAGGAGGGGGACTCGCAGGCGGCGCGGCGCGGTCCGCGGTCAGCGCGACGCGGAGGAGCCCATCGACTCGGACCAGCCGAGCGTCAGGGCCCACAGGATCACGAGCGACGCGCCGATCACGAGCAGGCTCCACAGCGGATACGCCGGGAAGAACGCGAACTGGGCGATCATGTTGATCGCGACCGCGAGGATCGAGAACCAGCGGCCGAAGCCGCCGCCCGCGTAGAGGGACGCCGCGGCGAGGATCAGGACGCCGCCCCAGGCGATCAGCGCCCACCCCCACGCCGTCCAGTCCGTGGTCAGGACGAGCCCGCTCGACCCGACCACGAAGACGTCGTCCCGGAACAGGGCGACGAGGCCCTGGATGACGTCGAAGATGCCCACCACGAGCAGCATCGCCGTCGTGAACAGGACGCTCGCACCGGCCCACATGCTCTTGCCGCTGATACTGGCCATACCGCCTCCTCAAGGGGACTACGGGAATGACGGTAGGCACACGGGGTCGGCCGGATGGCGTAGTTCGCCGCCGGATCGCCGGCGGG
>JBEGMS010000046.1:0-9272 GCA_041182985.1 Actinomycetota bacterium | reverse complement strand
GCCCGTGACGATGCGGTGGAGGATGTCGCAGGTGCGGTTGCCGGTCGCGTCCGGGATCACGAGGCGGCGCTCGTCGAGGACGCGGACGAAGCCGGGCGGCCCGCCGCGCGGCGAGACGTCGGTCACGCCGTCCCGGTCGGCGGCGGCCAGCGCCACGAAGGGCGATAGCGCGATGATCCGGCGGCAGTGCTCGTCGAGGTGGTCGATCGTCTTCTGCTGGACCGGCTCGACGGGCGGCCCGTAGACGGCCTCGAGCTCGGCGACGTCGGTGATCACCTCGGGGATGGCGTCGGCATGCATGGGGCGAGCCTACCGGGAACCCGTCGTCACTGCTGAAACATCTGTTGCCGTTGTCTAGGCTTCCCGTCATGGCACGCGTCCCGGCGCAGGCGGAGGCGGTGGTGATCGGCGGCGGCGCCGTCGGCCTCGCCTGCGCGTACGCCCTCGCGCGGGCCGGCGTCTCCACGCTCGTCCTCGAGCGCGACCACGTGGGGGCCGGGGCGTCCGCCGGCAGCGCCTGCATGGTCTGCCCGAGCCACGCCGACCGCACCGCCTCGCCCGCCTCGCTGCGCAGCGGGCTGCGCTTCCTGCTCGACCCGAAGGCGCCGCTGAAGCTGCGCCCGCGCCCGAGCGAGCTCGGCTGGGTCGCCCGCTTCACCGCCTCGTCGCTCAGCGAGTCCCGGGCGGACGAGGGCACGCGCTTCCTGCGGCGGCTCGCGGTGCGCAGCACCGAGCTGCACGTCGGGTGGGGGGCGGAGCTCGAGACGGGGATCGCGATGAACGGCACCCTCAACCTCTGGGGCGGCGACGACGCGGCCGCGGGGCAGACTGCCGTCGTCGAGGAGGCGCGCCACGCCGGGCTCCCGATCGAGGCGCTCGACGCGCGGGGGATCGCCGCGCTCGAGCCGTCGGTCCGGGGGGCGACCCACGGGGCGCTCGCGCCGGGCGACGGCCACGTCGACTCGCTGCGCTTCACGGAGTGCCTCGCCGCGGGCGCCCGCGCCCACGGGGTCGAGATCGCCGAGGGGGTGGAGGTGATCGGCATCGACCGCTCGGGGCCGCGCATCCGCCTCGTCACGACCGCCGGCGCGGTCGCGGCCGACCACGTCGTGGTCGCCGCGGGCGTCTGGACGCGCCGCTTCGCCGACGACGTCGGGGTGGCCCTGCCGATCACGCCCGCGAAGGGCTACCACGCCGAGTTCGAGGGCGTGGTCGAGGACGCGCAGCGGCCGATCTACTTCGCGGACGCGCACTGCGTGGCGACGCCGCTCGACGGGCGCCTGCGGATCGCCGGCACGCTCGAGATCGGGACGGACCCGGCCCACGTCGACCTGCGCCGCGTCGACGCCCTGCGCGAGGCCGGCGAGCGCTTCCTCGGGCCCCTGCCCGAGCCGAGCGGGATCTGGCTCGGCCAGCGCCCGCTCACGAGCGACTCGATGCCGCTGGTCGGGCCCCTGCCCGGCGACCCCCGGGTCGTGATCGCCTCGGGCCACGGCACCCTCGGCATCACGCTCGCGCCCGTCACGGGTGAGCTGGTGGCCGGCCATGTGACCGGCGACCTCGCCGCGCCCGACCCGCTGCTCGATCCGGCCCGCTTCGGCGGGCTCAGCGGCGTCCGAGCAGCTGCAGGGCGGCGGCGCGCCCCGGTATCGCGCTGACCGCGCCGCCGCGGCGCGCGCCCGATCCGCACAGCAGCACGCGCTCGTGGTGCGTGTCGACGCCCCAGCGGCCCGCCTCGGCGTCGTCCTCGGCCCACGGCCACTGCAGCTCGCGGTGGAAGATGTTGCCGCCCGGCAGTCGGAGCGCGGCCTCGAGGTCCTGGGGGCACTTGGCCTCGATGCAGGGCCGGCCGTCCTGGTCGGGCGCGATCACGTCGGCCAGGGGCTCGTCGAGGTGCGCCTCGAAGGCCGTGAGGGTGCGGGCGAGGTGCTCGGCCGTGCGCGCGGCCGGGTCGTCCGCGAAGCACGCATGGTGGGCGTGCAGGCCGAACAGGGTCAGCGTGTGGTAGCCGGCCTCGCGCAGCTCGGCCGACAGGATCGAGGGGTCGGTCAGGGTGTGGCAGTAGATCTCGCCGGGCGGCGGGTCGGGCAGGCGGCCGGCGGAGGCCGTGCGGTGCGCGGCCTCGAGCTGGGCGTAGCCCTCGTCGAGGTGGAGCGTGCCGGCGAAGGCCTCGCGCGGGTCGCGGCCGCTCCGCAGGCGCGGCAGCCGCCGCACGACCATGTTCACCTTCAGCTGGCTGCCGGCCGGGGCCGGCGCGGGGCGCGGCTCGCCGAGCAGGTCGGCGAGGACGGCCGGGGCGACGTTGGCGAGCGCGTGCTCGGCGCTCGCCGCGTGCTCGCCCGCCGCGTCGCGCCAGGTCACCTCCACGGCGTCGGGGCCGGGGCGGACCGCCGTCACCTCGGCGCCGGTCAGGACCTCCGCGCCCGCCTCGCGCGCCGCCCGGGCGAGGGCGTCGGTGACGCGGCCCATGCCGCCGACGGGGACCTTCCAGTCGCCGGTGCCGTCGCCGACCACGTGGTACAGGAAGCAGCGGTTCTGGGCGAGCGAGGCGTCCCGCGCGGAGGCGAAGGTGCCGATCAGCGCGTCCGTCAGCACGACCCCGCGCACGAGGTCGTCGTCGAACGCCTCCTCGATCCACTCGCCGAGCGGCCGCTCGACGAGCCGCCGCCAGAGGTCGGGGCGGTCGGCGAAGCGCGCCCGCGCCTCCGCTGCGGAGGGCAGCGCCTCGAGCAGGGTGGGGGCGAGCCGCTCGGCGATCTCGCCGAGGTCGGCGGCGAAGGCCCGCCACTGGTCCCAGGCGCGGTCGTCGCCGGTCAGCGCGCGCAGGGACTGCCGGGTCGCCGCCTCGTCGCGGGCGATCAGGAGGCCCGTCGGGCGGCCGTCGCGGACGGTCGGCGTGTACGACGACACCTCGCGGGTGCGCAGCTCGACGTCGAGGCCGAGCTCCTCGACGATCTGGTGGGGCAGGAGCGAGACGAGGTACGCGTAGCGCGAGAGGCGCACGTCGACCCCGTTGAAGGGCCGCTCGGAGACGGCCGCGCCGCCCGTCTCGCCGAGCCGCTCGAGCACGAGCACCCGCCGGCCCGCGCGGGCCAGGTAGGCGGCCGCTGCGAGGCCGTTGTGTCCGCCGCCCACGATGATCGCGTCGCGCTGCACGGGGGCACCGTACCCGCTCGCCGCGGCGTATGTGCGGGCCGCACACACCCGGCCCGGCAAGTGCGGAGACGGGAACCCGCCATCGGGGCTTCCCTAAAGGCGCGATCCTTGTACCATTGGGCGCCGTGACGGCGGAGGCGTCCGCCGCACGGACACCGACGACGCGGGAGGCCGACCGATGTGCGGAATCGTGGGACTGTTCGCCAAGACCCCCGAGGTCGAGGCGAACCTGGGCGCGCTGCTCGCGCCGATGCTGCACGAGATGAGCGACCGCGGCCCCGACAGCGCCGGCGTCGCCTTCTACCGCAACCCGGTCGAGTCCGGCCACACGAAGCTGACCCTCCAGCACGACGACCCGGCCTACGACTGGGACGCCCTGCGCAAGGCCCTCAAGGAGGCGCACGGCGCCGACAAGCACGTCGAGCGCCGCGGCAACCACGCCGTCGTCGTGGCCCACGCGGACGCCGTCCGCGCCGAGGCCTGGATCGAGGAGCACCACCCCGACGTCAAGATCATGAGCGCCGGCGAGGCGATCGAGATCTACAAGGAGGTCGGGCGCCCCGAGGCCTTCATCGAGACGTTCGACATCAAGAGCCTGAACGGCACCCACGCGCTCGGCCACACGCGGATGGCGACGGAGTCGAAGGTGACGACCGCGGGCTCGCACCCGTTCTCGACGGGCCTCGACCTGTGCCTCGTGCACAACGGCTCCCTGTCGAACCACAACGGCCTGCGCCGCATGCTGCGCCGCGAGGGCGTGCGCTTCCAGACGGAGAACGACACCGAGGTCGCCGCCGGCTTCATGATGTGGCGCCAGCGCGAGGGGGACACGCTGCAGCAGGTCGTCGACCGCTGCATCGAGGACCTCGACGGCTTCTACACGTTCCTGATCGGCACCCGCGACGGCTTCGCGGTCGTGCGCGACCCGATCGCCTGCAAGCCCGCCGTCCTCGCCGAGACGGACGAGTGGGTGGCGATGTCGTCCGAGTACCGCTCGATCGCGACCCTGCCGGGCGCGGAGAAGGCCGTCGCCTGGGAGCCCGCCCCGGCGACGCTGTACATGTGGGAGAAGGAGAGGGTCTGATGGCGACCGCAACCGACATCGAGGTCGTCGACCTCGCCGTGACCCCCCTGCGGGAGCTGAACCAGCGCCTGCACGACGCCGCGTCGGGCGGGCCCCGCTCCTGGCGCATCGTCAACCCGAACGGCGCCCACGCGATCGCCGTCGGCATCGACGCCGAGCTCGACGTCGTGATCGAGGGCCACACCGGCTACTACGCCGCCGGCATGAACAAGCACGCGACCGTGACGATCGAGGGCAACGCCGGCGTCGGCGTCGGCGAGAACATCATGAGCGGCCGCATCCACGTCAAGGGCAACGCCTCGCAGGCCTGCGCGGCGACCGGCCGCGGCGGCCTCGTCGTCGTCGACGGCAACGCCTCGTCGCGCTGCGGCATCTCGATGAAGGGCGTCGAGATCGTCGTCAAGGGCGACATCGGGCACATGTCCGGATTCATGGCGCAGTCCGGCACGCTCGTCGTCTGCGGCGACGCGGGCGACGCGCTCGGCGACTCGATCTACGAGACGCACATCTACGTGCGGGGCTCCGTCCAGGGCCTCGGCGCGGACTGCATCGAGAAGGAGCTGAAGGAGTTCCACCGCGCGGAGCTCGGGCGCCTGCTCGAGGCCGCGGGCGCGGACGCCAAGGTCGACGAGTTCCGGCGCTACGGCTCGGCCCGCCAGCTCTACACCTTCAACATCGACAACGCCGGCGCGTACTAGGGGGCCGAGAATGAGCGATTTCGATCCCGCCGGGCCGAACGGCACCAACTGGCACCCGGGGCTCCGCGAGTCCTACATCTTCGACCGCAACACGATCCACGAGATCCGCCGCGCGGCCAGCCAGGGCATCTACGACATCCGCGGCTTCGGCGCCAAGCGCAAGCTGCCGCACTTCGACGACCTGCTCTTCCTCGGGGCGTCGATGTCGCGCTACCCGCTCGAGGGCTACCGCGAGCGCTGCGGCACGGACGTCGTGCTCGGCACGCGCTACTCCAAGAACCCGATCCACCTCAAGATCCCGATCACGATCGCGGGCATGAGCTTCGGGGCGCTGTCCGGCCCGGCCAAGGAGGCCCTCGGCCGCGGCGCGACGATGGCGGGCACCTCCACGACCACCGGCGACGGCGGCATGACGGAGGAGGAGCGCGGCCACTCGGAGATCCTCGTCTACCAGCTGCTGCCGTCCCGCTACGGCATGAACCCCGACGACCTGCGTCGCGCCGACGCGATCGAGGTCGTCGTCGGCCAGGGCGCCAAGCCGGGCGGCGGCGGCATGCTGCTCGGCCAGAAGATCTCCGACCGCGTCGCCGAGATGCGCAACCTGCCGAAGGGCATCGACCAGCGCTCGGCCTGCCGCCACCCCGACTGGACCGGCCCGGACGACCTCGAGATCAAGATCGAGGAGATCCGCGAGATCACCGACTGGCAGAAGCCGATCTACATCAAGATCGGCGCGAGCCGCCCGTACTACGACACCCAGCTGGCCGTGAAGGCCGGCGCGGACGTGATCGTGCTCGACGGCATGCAGGGCGGCACCGCCGCCACCCAGGACGTGTTCATCGAGCACGTCGGCCTGCCGACCCTGGCCTGCATCCGCCAGGCCGTCGAGGCGCTGCAGGAGATGGGCATGCACCGCGAGGTGCAGCTGATCGTCTCGGGCGGCATCCGCAACGGCGCGGACGCGGCGAAGGCGCTCGCGCTCGGCGCGGACGCCGTCTCGATCGGCGTCGCCGCGATGATCGCCCTCGGCGACAACGACCCGGCCTACGCCGAGGAGTACGCCAAGATCGGCTCCGCGGCCGGCTTCTACGACGACTGGCATGAGGGCAAGGACCCGACGGGCATCTCGACGCAGGACCCGGAGCTCGCGGCCCGCTTCGACCCGCAGCAGGGCGGCCGCCGGCTCAACAACTACCTCAAGACGATGACCCTCGAGGTCCAGACCCTGGCGCGCGCGGCCGGCAAGAGCCACGTGCACAACCTGGAGCCCGAGGACCTCGTCGCGCTCACGATCGAGGCCGCCGCGATGGCGCGCGTCCCGCTCGCGGGCACCGAGTGGATCCCGGGCCACACCGCCGCCAACGGCTGGTAGCGGTCCGCACAGTCGTGGCCGGGAGCCGGTAGGCTCCCGGCCATGATCACCCTCTACGGCATCCCCGGCACGGCCACGACCGCGCCCCACATGGTCCTCGAGGAGATCGGGGCCGAGTACGCCTTCGTCCTCGTGGAGCGCGACGCGGACGACGTGCCGACCGCGCCGCCCGGCTTCCTCGAGGTCAGCCCCTTCGGGAAGGTGCCGGCGCTCGACGACGACGGGCTCGTCCTGACCGAGTCGGCGGCGATCTGCCTGCACCTCGCGGCCACGCACCCGGAGGCCGGCCTGCTCGCGGCGCCCGACGACCGCCACGCCCGCGCCACCGCGGTGCGCCACCTGATGACGCTCACGAACACCGTGCAGCCGGCGTACCTGCGCTACTTCTACGGGCCGCGCTACACGACCGACCCGGCCGGCGTCGACGCCGTCGTGGCCGCCGCCGTGGCCGAGCTCAACGGGCTCGCCGACCACTTCGCGGGGCTGCTCGGCGACGGGCCCTTCCTGCTGGGCGAGCGGATCTGCGTGGCGGACATCTACCTCGCGATGCTCAGCTCGTGGTCGTCCGACATGGACCCGGCCGACCGCTGGTGGTCGCGGCCCGCGCTGGCGCGCCACTACGACGCCGTCCTCGCCCGCCCCGGCTGCCGCCGGGCCGTGGAGCAGGAGGGCGGCTCGCTCTCGAGCGGCGCCTGAGCCGCCCGCGCCGGCCCGTACCATGGGCCGGCGTGGAGCGGGCGGCGGTCAGCGGGCACGATCACGATCACGGATCGGGCGGGGGCCTCGGCCTCGCCGGTCCGGTCGTCCTCCTCGTCGTGCTCGTCGCCGTGGCCGTGGTCGGCTCGCTGGCGGGCGACGCGCTCGACGGTCCCCGCCTCGGCGCGTTCGCGACGGTGTTCGTCTCGATCGTCGTGCAGGGGGTGGGGGTGGTGGTGCTGGGCGTGCTGCTGTCGGCCGCGATCGTCGCGTTCGTGCCGCGCGAGCTCGCCGCACGGGCCCTCCCGCGCAACCGGGCGCTGGCCGTGCCCGTGGCCGGCGCCGCCGGAATGGCGCTGCCCGGCTGCGAGTGCGCCTCGGTGCCCGTCGCGAGCGGGCTGATGCGCAAGGGCGTGGCGCCCGCCGCCGCGCTCACGTTCCTGCTGGCCGCCCCGGCCGTCAACCCGATCGTGCTCGCCGCCACCTGGGTGGCCTTCCCCGGGCGGCCGGAGATGACGCTCGGCCGGCTCGTCGCCTCGCTCGGCGTGGCGATCGCGGTCGGCTGGCTGTGGACCCTGCTCGGCCGCTCGGAGTGGATCCGCCTGCCCGGGGGCGGTGCGGGCGAGGCCGAGCAGCCGCGCTGGCTGGTCTTCCGGCGGGCCGTGGGGCACGACTTCCTCCACGCCGGCGGCTACCTCGTGGTCGGCGGGCTCCTGTCCGCGGTGATCAACGTCGCCCTGCCGCCGCACTGGGTCGACTCGCTCGCCGAGCAGGCGATCCTCGGGGTGCTGGTGCTCGCGCTGCTCGCCGTCCTGATGTGCATCTGCAGCGAGGCCGACGCCTTCGTGGCGGCGAGCTTCACGCAGTTCAGCCCGACGGCGCAGCTCGCCTTCATGGTCGTCGGGCCGATGGTCGACCTCAAGCTGATCGCGATGCAGGTCGGCACCTTCGGACGCGCATTCGCCGTGCGCTTCGTGCCCGTCGTCCTCGTCGCCGCGCTCGTGATGAGCGCCATCGTCGGGTGGGCGCTCCTGTGAGCCGCGCCCTGCAGGCGATCCTGTTCCTCAGCGCGGCGGCGCTCCTCGCCCGCCTCGCGGTCACGGGCGAGTACCTCTACTACGTCAAGCCGGCCATGCTGCCGGCGCTCGTCGCGTCGGCCGCCGTCCTGCTCGCGCTCGCCGTGTTCGCCGGCCGCGACGCCTGGACCGAGGCCGAGGAGGGCCCCGACTGCGCGCACGACGGCCACGGCCACGGCACGCCGCGGGCCGCGCTGCTCCTCGCCGTGCCGCTCCTGACCGTGCTCCTGATCGCGCCCGCGCCGCTCGGCGCGTTCAGCGCGCAGCGCGGCTCGCCGCCGCCGCCCGCGCCCGCGCCAGCGGGTGGCTTCGAGCCGCTGCCCGCGGGCGATCCCGTGGAGGTGACGGTGTCGGAGTTCGTCCGCCGCGCCACCGAGGGCGGCGGCCCGACCCTCGCGGGGCGCCGCGTCGTGATGACCGGCTTCGCGACCCCGAACCCCGACGGCGGCTGGTGGCTGACGCGGATGGTGATCGCCTGCTGCGCGGCCGACGCGTACCCCGCGCGGATCGCGGTGCGCGGCGCCGACGCCCCGCCCGCCGACGCCTGGGTGGCGCTGACCGGCACGTGGGTCGAGGGCACGGGCTCCGACGACGGCCTCCTGATCCCCGCCGTCGCCGCGGACGGGATCGAGCCGATCCCGCAGCCGGCGAGCCCGTACCAGCGCTGATCCGCCGGTGCCGGTGCGGTGACCGGCGAGGGGATCGGCCGCGACCGGCGTACGCTTCAACCGATGGGGGCCCACCTCGCACCCGTGCGCGCGCAGGTCCTGCGCGTGCCCCTGATCGCCCGCGAGGCCGTGCTCGCCGCGCTGCTCGCGCTCGGCGGCGCGACCCTGCTCGGCCTCCTGACCCCGCCTCCCGACGACGCCTCCGCGCACCTCTACCGGGCGCTGCTCGTCTCCCGCGAGTCGTTCCTCTGGGACAACCTCTGGTACGCCGGCGACTACCCGCTCGTCTCGTACTCGCTGCTCCTGTACCTCCCGCAGGAGTACGTCGGGCCCGCCACGGCCGCCCTGATCGCCGTCGTCATCTCCGCCGCGCTGTTCGCGGTGCTGGTGATCGGGCGCTGGGGGGCGCCGGCGCGCTGGGGCGCCCGCGCCTTCGGGCTGCTCGCGCTCGGGCCGCTCTTCACCGGCGGCTACGCGTACGCCGTCGGCGCGATGGTGATGCTGCTGTGCCTGATCGCGCTG
>JBEGMS010000045.1:0-3090 GCA_041182985.1 Actinomycetota bacterium | reverse complement strand
AGTTGGACGAGACGGGCGCCCACGCGCCGCCGTGCACCCAGTTGCCGATCCGGATCAGGAACTCCCGCGACGGGTTCGCGGCGCGGACGGCGCGCGCGAAGGCCGGCGCCTGCTCGGGCGGCGAGATGTCGTCGTTGACCGACCAGTAGAGGACCAGCCGCTGGCTGGAGGCCGCGAGGATGCCCGCCACCGACTGGGGGCTGCGCTTCGCGTAGCAGTCAGGGGCCTGCTGGGGCGTGCCGAGGCACTCGTTGTAGAGCGCGATCTGGCGGTAGCGGGGCAGCTTCCAGAATCGCTTGCCCATGTCGGTCGGCATGTCCATGGCCACGATCGTCTGCGCGAGCTGGGGGTAGACCGCCCCGAACAGGAGCGCCTCCTGGCCGCCCATCGAGCCGCCGGCCGCGACGAGCCGCGAGCGGTCGATGCGCAGGCCCGGCAGGCGCCGGCGCAGATGGTCGATCACCTGCGCGTTGTCGGCGAGGTGCTGGGCGGCGCCGTAGGAGTAGCCGCGGCTGCGCACGCCCTGGCCGTCGATGCAGGCCACGACGAAGCGGTACTGGCCGGGGATGTTGCCGAAGGTGCGGTCGCAGAGCGCGCGCCCGCCCGCGCCGTGGAAGACGAGCACGAGCGGCATCCGCTGGCGCTGGGGCAGCTTTGGGTAGAGGGCGATCAGCCGCCGCGTGCGCCCGTTCCAGGTCGTGTACCAGGTGCTCGCCATCATCGTGTCGTCGCCCTTCAGCGTGAAGGTCGTGCGGCGGGGCACGTCGGGCAGCTCCGAGAGGTCGGTGTAGGTCGCGTCGTAGGCGTAGTCCGGGATGCCGTAGTCGACGTCGATCGGATCCTCGCTCGCGCCCGCCGCCGCGGGCGCGAGGGCGCACACGAGGAGAAGGGCGGCGATGACGTGACGGGCGAGGCGCATGGCGGGCAGGCGGGCGCGGCGGCGGACGCGCCCATCGTACGGCAGGTTCGCGGCCCGCTCCGGGCTCCCTGCCCGACCGGTGGGCCGGCCCCCTAGAGGCTGCGGAAGCGCCGCAGGCGCAGCGAGTTGCCGAGCACGAACAGGCTCGACGCGGCCATCGCGAGGCCCGACAGCATCGGGTTCAGGTAGCCGAGCGCGGCCAGCGGGATCAGGACGACGTTGTAGCCGAAGGCCCAGGCCAGGTTGCCGCGGATCGTGGCCATCGTGCGCCGCGCGAGGCGCACGGCGTCCGCGGCGGCCGCGAGGTCGGGGCGGACCAGGGTGACGTCGGCGGCGGCCTGGGCGGCGTCCGCGCCGGAGCCCATCGCGATGCCGCGGTCGGCGCGGGCCCGCGGGGGCGCGTGGTTGAGGCCGTCGCCGACCACGGCGACCGCATGGCCCTCGGCCTGCAGCCGCGCGACCTCGGCCGCCTTGTCCTCCGGCAGGACGTCGGCGATCACGCGCTCGATCCCGACCGCCCGGGCGACGACGCCCGCGGCGGCGGCCCCGTCGCCGGTCAGGAGCACCGGCTCGAGGCCGAGCGCGCGCAGCGCCGCGACGGCCGCCGCGCTCGTGGGGCGGATCCGGTCGGCGGTGGCGAGGAGCGCGCGCACGCGGCCGTCCCAGGCGACGGCGGCGAGCGCGCGGCCCTGCGCCGCCTCGGCGGCGGCCGCGGCCGCGAGCTCGGGGCCGAGGGGGAGGTCCTCGGCGGCCAGGCGCTCGGGACGCCCGACGATCACCCGGCGCCCCTCGACGTCCGCCTCGGCGCCGACACCGGGGCGGGCCGCGAAGCCCGTGGCGTCGGGCGCGTCGTCGACGGCGGCGGCGATGGCGCGGCCGACGGGGTGCTCGGAGCCGCGCTCGACGGCCGCCGCCAGGCGCAGGGCGGCGTCGGGGTCCTCGCCGGGGGCCGGGTGGACGGCGGCGAGGGCCATGCGGCCCTCGGTGACGGTGCCCGTCTTGTCGAGGACGACCACGTCGACGCGCTCGGCCCGCTCGAGCGACGGGGCGCCGCGCAGGAGGATGCCGAGCTGGGCGCCGCGGCCGGTGGCCACGAGCAGGGCGGCGGGCACCGCGAGGCCGAGGGCGCAGGGGCAGGCGACGACGAGGACGGCGACGGCGGGGGCGAGCGCCTCCGGCCAGGACGCGCCCGTGGCCAGCCAGATCCCGAAGGCGCCGGCGGCGATCACGAGCACGATCGGCACGAAGACGCCGGCGATGCGGTCGGCGAGGCGCTGGGCCGCGGCCTTCTCGGTCTGGGCCTGCTCGACCAGCCGGGTGATCCGCGCGGCGGCGGAGTCGGCGCCGACGCGCAGCGCCTCGACCACCAGGGAACCGGTGGTGTTGAGGGCGCCGCCGGGCACCTCGTCGCCCGGGCCCACGTCGACGGGCGCGCTCTCGCCGGTCAGGAGCGAGCGATCGAGGGAGGAGGCGCCCTCGACGACGCGGCCGTCGACGGCGATCCGCTCGCCGGGACGGACGCGGACCCGGTCGCCGGCGATGAGCGCGGCGACGGGCACCACGACGTCGCCGTCGGGGCGGACGAGGACGGCGTCGGGCGCGGACAGCTCGCCGAGCGCGCGGACCGCGTCGCCCGCGCGCCGTCGGGCGCGCAGCTCGAGGACGCGCCCGACGAGGAGCAGCGCGGTGACGACGGCCGCGACCTCGAAGGTGAGGGCACCCGCCTCGCCGCGGGCGGTCAGGGAGAGGTGCATCGGCATGGAGGCCGCGTCGGTGACGACCAGGGCGACCGCCGACGAGGTCCAGGCGGCGAGCACGCCGAGCGAGATCAGGGTGTCCATCGAGGCCGTGCGGTGGCGCAGCGCGGCCCAGGCGGCGCGGTGGAAGGGCCAGGCGCACCAGAGGGCGACGGGCGTGGCGAGCGCGCCGGCCAGCCAGCCCCAGCCGGGGAACTGCAGCGCCGGCAACATCGACAGGAGCACGACGGGCACCGACAGGGCGACGGCCACCGCCATGCGCGGCACGAGCGGGTCGCGGCCCGCGGGGCGGGGGCGGGCGTCGGCCACGGGCTCGGCGCCGTAGCCGGCCTCGGCGACGGCGCGCACGAGCTGGGGCACCGACGCCCGGTCCGGGTCGAAGTCGACGGCGGCGCGCTCGGTGGCGAGGTTGAC
>JBEGMS010000044.1:0-3295 GCA_041182985.1 Actinomycetota bacterium | reverse complement strand
GCTCGGCGCCATCCCGGCCGCGCGCATGCGGCGCACGCCGATCTCGCGGCTCGAGGCGGTCGGGGACGGGGCGCATGGGCGAACCGTAGCGCCGGGGCACGGCCGGGGCCGCGGGGCCTGCGATAGGGCGGACATGCGGCTGCGCCTCGCGCTCGTCCTCCTCGCCTCGGCCCTCGCGGCCGCCGCCTGCGGCGGCTCGGGCGGCACGGACGCGGCGGCCCCGGCGGACGCCGCAGCCGCGGCGCCCGAGATCGTGGCGGCGGAGCCCGTGCTGGAGGAGTACCGCGGCGGGCCGCTCGCGATCGTCTTCTTCCACCCCCTTTGACTCTCGTGCGGGGGCGAGGCCCCTGCGATCGCGCGGTACGCGCGGGACCACGAGGGCGAGGTGCAGGTGATCGCGGTCTCCGCCCCGAACGCGGATCCGGCCGACGTGCGGGCCTTCGCGGCCGAGAAGTACGGCGATGCGCCGGTCACGATCTACACGGGCACCACGGGCGAGGTCTTCATGAACGTCGGCGGCGGGTCCTTCCCGGAGGTCGTCTTCCTCGACGCCGACGGCCAGCCCGCGGACGCGCCGGCCGGCTGGCCCGGGACCTAGCGAAACCCCGCGCAGGAGACCGCGGCCGGGCGGCGTACGCTCGGGGCGACCCACCTGCTGGAGGCCAGATTGTCCACTGCCATGCCCGGGCTGCCCCCCGAACTCCGTGAGGCGCTCTCGAAGAACTGGAAGCTGCTGCTCGTCGGCGGCATCATCTCCGTCGTCCTCGGCCTGATCGCGATCATCATCCCGCCGCTCGCCTCGGTCGGCATCACGATCCTCGTCGGGATCCTGCTGCTCGTCGGCGCCGTCGGCATGGTCGCGGAGGCGATCTCGCGCGGCACGACCGGCCACCGCATCTGGAGCGGCATCCTCGCGGTCCTCTACGTGATCGCGGGCGTGTGGCTCCTGATCAACCCGGTCGAGGGCACGATCACGCTGACCGTCGTCCTGATCGTGTTCTTCCTCGTGATCGGCCTCTTCCGCCTGATCGCGGGCATCCAGGGCCGTGGCGCCGGCGTCCCGAACGCCGGCTGGATGATCGTCAACGGCGTGCTCTCGATCGCGATCGCGCTGCTCGTGCTGCTCGACCTGCCGTCGTCGGCGGCCTGGGCGATCGGCCTGCTCGTCGGCATCCAGCTGCTCTTCGACGGCATGATGCTGATCACGACCGCCATGGCCGGCAAGAAGCTGGCCGAGGGCGGCGGCGGCGCCTGATCGGCGCCCCGGCGCGGGCCGGGCACCTGCGTAAGGTTCGGCGGGAGGCCGGCGACTCCATGTCGCCCGGGCCTCCCGCCCGAACCGACGCATGCCACGCCGCCTCGTCCACGCCGCCGACCTGCACCTCGACAGCCCGTTCACGGGCCTCGGGTCCGTGCGCGACGGGCTCGACGAGGTCCTGCTCGACGCCTCCCTCGACGCCCTCGACGACCTCGTCGAGCTGTGCCTCGCGGAGGAGGCGGAGCTCCTGCTCCTGGCCGGCGACCAGTTCGACCGCGCCGAGGGCTCCTCGCGCGGGCGCCAGCGCCTCGCGCGCGCCTGCGCGCGCCTGACCGCGGCCGGCACCGCGGTCTTCGCGGTCCACGGCAACCACGACCCGCTGCGCGGACGCTCGCCCCTCGCCGACGTCGAGGGCGTGACGGTGTTCCGGCCGGGGCGGCCCCAGGCGCACGCCGTCGACCCGCGCGGGCTCGGCCCCGTGGTCGTGCACGGCGTCTCGTTCGGCCGGGCCGCGGAGGAGGACAACCTCGCGCTCGGGTTCGCGCGCGGCGATGAGCCGGGCCTGCACGTCGGCCTCCTGCACTGCATGGTCGGCGACCGCGAGGGCCACGGCCGCTACGCGCCGTGCTCGCTCGACCACCTGCTCGCCGCCAAGATGGACTACTGGGCGCTCGGGCACGTGCACCGCTTCACGGTCGAGCACGAGGCGCCGCCCGTCGTGTACGCGGGCGCCCTGCAGGGCCGCTCGCCGAAGCCCTCCGAGCGGGGGCCGCACGGCGCCGTCGTCGTCGAGTTCGAGGGGGAGCGGGTGCTCGGCCTGCGCCACGTCGCGCTCGACCGCGTCCGCTTCGAGGAGGTCGAGCTCACGATCGACGGGCTCGAGGGCGAGCAGGACCTGACCCGCGCGCTCGAGGGCCTCGCCGCCGAGGCGGTGCGGGCCGCCGACGGGCGCCTCGTCATCCTGCGCGCGCGGCTGAGCGGGCGCGGCGAGCTGCACCGGCTGGTCAGCGCCGCGGGCGAGCTGGAGTCGCTGCGCCGCGGCCTCGACGAGGCGGCGGGCCCCGACCTCGTCTGGGAGCGCATCCGCGCGGCCACCGGCCCGGCCGTCGACCTCGACGGGGTGCGCGCGGGGCAGGGCCTCCCGAGCGCGGCGCTGGCCGCCTTCGACGCCCTCGCCGACGATCCCGCCGAGCTCGCGGCGCTCCACGCGGAGCTGACGCGCTCGCTCGGCGACCCCGCCCTCGCCGGCCTCGCCGAGGAGGACCCGGCGGCCCGCCTCGCGGCGGCGCGCGACCTCGTGCTCGGCCTGCTCCTCGACGCGGAGGAGGCGGCGTGAGGATCGCCCGCATCGAGGCGATCGCCTACGGGGCGATCGCGGGCCGCGTGATCGAGCCGGGCCCGGGCCTGACCGTCGTGCACGGTCCGAACGAGTCCGGCAAGAGCTCGACGATGGACCTGATCCGCGGCGTGCTGTTCGGGTTCCCGGCCCTGCGCCGCGACGGCTCCGCGCCGCTGCGCGAGCCGCGCGGGGGCGGGCAGCGCTCGGGCCGCATCGACCTCGTGGACGCGGATGGCCGCCGGATCGCGGTCGAGCGCACGCACGGCTCGGCCGTGCGGGTGACGGGCGCCGACGGCGACCCCGTCGGCGACGCCGCGCTCAGCCGCGTCCTCGGCATCGCCGACCGCGCGCTGTTCGACCAGGTGCAGAGCTTCGACAGCGTCGACCTCGCGCGGATCGACCTGCTCGACGACCCGTCGGTGCGCGCCGGCGTCCTGGCCTCCGCCGTCCTCGGCGCGGGCGGGGGCGCCGGGCCCGTGATCAAGGACCTGCGCGAGCGCGCCGACGCCCTCTACCTCAAGAGCGGCGAGAACCAGCCCTACGCCCACGCCCTGCGCCGCGTGAAGGACGCGCGTCGGGTCCTGCGCGACGCGGAGGCGGAGGCGGCCTCGCTCGCCACCGCCCAGGACGGACTCGCCGCGGCCGCGGAGCGCGTGACCCGCGCCGAGGCGGACCTCGCCGACGCCGTGCGCGTCCGC
>JBEGMS010000043.1:0-3545 GCA_041182985.1 Actinomycetota bacterium | reverse complement strand
GCCTGATGGTCGGCGGGCCGGGCGATGGGGCGCGGCGGCAGGGCCGAACAGGGTTGGCTGCACTGCGGCCCCACCGGCGCCGGACACTTCGTCAAGATGGTCCACAACGGCATCGAGTACGGGCTGATGGCCGCGTACGCCGAGGGGTTCAACATCCTCCGGCACGCGAACATGGGCAACGACGCCGTGGCGCTCGACGCCGAGACGACGCCGCTGCGCGACCCGGACGCCTACCGGTACGACTTCGACGTCGCGCGGATCGCCGAGCTGTGGCGGCGCGGCAGCGTGGTCTCGAGCTGGCTGCTGGACCTCACCGCGACCGCGCTCGCCGAGGACCCGCGGCTCGAGCGCTTCGGCGGGCGCGTGAGCGATTCCGGCGAGGGCCGCTGGACGGTGCTCGCGGCGGTCGAGGAGGGCGTGCCGGCGCACGTCATCTCGGCCGCGCTCTTCGACCGCTTCGAGAGCCGAGGCAACGCGGAGTTCGGCAACAAGCTCCTCAGCGCGATGCGGCACGCCTTCGGAGGCCACCACGAGAAGCAGGCCGGGTCGCGGCACTGACGGCGGACCCTATCCTGCTCCCGGCTCCGTGGCGGAATCGGCAGACGCAGCGGACTTAAAATCCGCGGCCCGGCGACGGGCGTGTGGGTTCGACCCCCACCGGAGCCATTCGCGGCGCGCGCACGGCGCGCGCAGGTAGCCTGACCCGCCGATGTCACGGCACGAGCGCGCATCCCCCGGCCCGGTCCCCGCGTCGGCGGTGGTCCTGCTGGTCACGTCCGACCCCGGCCTCGTCGCCCGCGTGCGGGCGATGGCGGCGCCGGACCGAGACATCGCCGTGCACGCATCGCAGTCGGTGGGCGACGCCGAGATCGAGGCGCTCGAGGTCCACCCGACCGTGGTGCTCCTGGACCTCGACCTCAAGGGGCGGACGCCCGCGCTCGACCTCCTCCGTCGCCTGCGCCGGCGCCCGGAGACGACCGCCCTGCCGGTGATGGTCCTCGGCAGCTCCGAGGAGAGCCAGCTCCGCGGCGCCGTGTTCGACGCGGGCGCGGCCGACTACGTCGAGAAGCTGCCCGACCCGATCGAGATGCGCGCGCGCATCCGGAACCTGTCCGCCGGCTTCAACGCCACCGAGGAGCGGAACGAGGCGGTCGCCGCGATGGGCCGGCTGCAGCGGCAGCTGCGCGACGCCGTGCGCGACGCCGAGGACGCGCGCCGCGCGGCGGCGAGCGACGCGCCGGGCGCCGACCTGATGCTCGGGTGGCAGGCGCGCGTCGACTCGCTCACGCGCCTCGGCGTCGAGCTGAGCCGGATCCACGACTTCCACCTCCTCATGGAGCGGATCCTGACCGAGGCCCGCGCCCTGAGCGGCGCCGACGCGGGCACCATCTACACCCGCGAGGGCGACGCGCTCCGCTTCGCGTTCAGCCAGAACGACACGCTCGAGCAGCCCGGGAAGCACTCGACGACGCGCTTCTCGAGCCTGGTGGTGCCCGTGAGCGCCCGCTCGATCGCCGGGTGGAGCGCGATGAGCGGCGAGATCGTCAACGTGCCGGACGCGTACGCGATCGACCCGTCGGCGCCCTACGGCTTCGACCGCAGCTACGACGCGGTGACGGGGTACCGCACGCAGTCCGTGATCACGGTGCCGCTGCGCAACGCGGCGGACGTCGTGCTGGGGGTCATCCAGCTCCTCAACGCGCCGGGGACGCCCGACGGCGCGCCGGGCCGCTTCACGCGCGAGGACGAGCGCCTCGTCGAGCACTTCGCGTCGATGGCGACCGTCGTGATCGAGCGCGCGCAGCTCACCGAGAGCGTGATCCTGCGCATGATCCGCATGGCCGAGGTGCGCGACCCCGCCGAGACGGGCCCGCACATCGAGCGCGTCGCGGGCTACTCGTGCGTCGTCTTCGACGAGTGGGCGCGCCGGCGCGGGTTCGAGGGCGCGGGCTTCGAGCGCCAGCGCGACCGCCTGCGCATCGCGGCGAAGCTGCACGACGTCGGCAAGATCGGGATCAGCGACGCGATCCTCAAGAAGCCCGGCCGCCTCGACCCGGACGAGATGCGCCAGATGCAGCAGCACACCGTGATCGGCGCGCGGCTCTTCGCGGACAGCCCGACGCAGTTCGACGAGACGGCGCGCGACGTGGTCCTCAACCACCACGAGCGCTGGGACGGCGGGGGCTACCCGGGGTACGTCGACCTGGACGGCCGCCCGCTCATCGACCCGTCGACCGGGCTCCCGAAGGTCGGCGGCAAGCGCGGCGACGACATCCCGCTCTTCGCCCGAATCGTCTGCATCGCGGACGTGTTCGACGCCCTCACCAGCCGCCGCGCCTACAAGGAGGCATGGAGCGAGGAGCAGGCGCTCGAGTTCATCCGGGCCGAGCGCGGCCGCCAGTTCGATCCCGAGCTCGTCGACATCCTGTTCGCGCAGCTCGAGGCGATGCGCGCAGTCCGGACGGCGCACGCCGGAGACTGAGGCGGGCGGCCCGCGGCGGGGGCAACCCGCGCGGCCGTATCCTGCGCCCATGACCAGCGGACCCCGCACGCGGACGTTCACGCAAGGCCTGCTCGCGCGCATGGTGCTCGCCACCATCGTGCCCGCGACGGCCGTGCTCCTGGCGCTCGTCGGCACGAACGCGGTCCGCAAGTACCACCTGATGGTCGACAACGCGAAGGAGCAGCTCGCGCTGCGCGCCGAGGGCCTCGCCGGGTGGGTCGAGACGATGAACTCCTCGGGCATCGAGACCGCGAAGTCGTTCGCGCTCTCGCAGCGCGCGATGTTCGGCAGGCGCGAGATGGCGTCCGACGCGGCACGCGCGCTGCTCGAGGCGTCGCCCCAGTTCACGGGGATGTGCGCCGGGTACGAGCCGAACGCCGACGGCAACGACGCGAGCATGGTGCCGGCCGGCGGCGTGGGCCCGGACGGGCGGTTCCTCGTCTACTGGTTCCGCGACTGGACCAAGGGCGACGCCATCGGGATCAAGCCGCTCACGGGGATGGAGGAGCAGGAGTACTACGTCGCCCCCGAGAGGAACTGGCGCCAGCGCAAGGCGATCGAGCGCCTGGTGACGCAGCCCTACGACTACGAGGGCAAGGTGATGGTCTCGTACTGCTGGCCCATCGTCATCGACGGCGAGTTCAAGGGCACGGTCTGCTGCGACCACGCCCTCGCGGACCTCCAGGCCGAGGTCGACAAGCGCGCCGAGCTCGACGACGTCGACATCTTCCTCGTCACGAGCGAGGGGAACGTGGTCGTCGCGTCCGACGGCACCGGGCGCGGCTACGCGAGCGACCCCAACGGCTGGCGGATGCAGCCGGTCGACCGGACGCCGATGGCCGCCGTGTTCCGCCGCTACATCCAGTCCTCCGAGTCGGGGTTCGCCGAGGAGCTCGACGACCCGGGCGCGGGCGACCGCTCGTACTTCGCCGTGGCGCGCGTCCCGACGGGCAAGTGGGCGCTGGTGATGTCGGTGCCGCGCTCGTCGGTCACCGGGCCGATCCTGGCCGACCTGTCGGGCACGCTCGGGTTCGCCGCGCTC
>JBEGMS010000042.1:0-2525 GCA_041182985.1 Actinomycetota bacterium | reverse complement strand
GGCCATGGGGGCGGTCGCGGGGGAGGCCGTCTCCGACATGCGCGCGCAGATCGCCGAGCGCCACGGCGCGCCGGCGCCCGCGGGCGGCGTGGCGATCGTCTACGACTCGACCGCCGACCTGCCCGTGCCGGAGCGCGCGACCTGGCGGATGGTGCCCCTGACCGTGGCCTTCGGGACGGACGAGCTGCGCGACTACGTCGACCTCGACGCGGAGGCCTTCTACGCGCGCCTGCAGCGCGATCCGCACCACCCGACGACGTCGCAGCCCTCGCCCGGCGCCTTCGCCGCCGTCTACCGCGAGCTGCTCGAGGACCACGACCACGTGCTCTCGATCCACATCTCCTCGAAGCTGAGCGGCACGCTGGCCTCGGCGAACGCGGCGGCGGCGGAGTTCCCCGGGCGGGTGACGGTGGTGGACTCCCTCAGCGTGTCGATGCCGCTCGCGCTGTCACTGGTGCGCGTGCAGGAGGCGCTCGACGCGGGCGCGGACCCGTCCGACGCGCCGGCGATCATCGCCGACCTGCGCGCCCGCTCGGCGTGCCTGTTCAGCGTCTCGACGCTCGAGTTCCTGCAGCGGGGCGGCCGCATCGGCCGGGCCCAGGCCCTGCTCGGCGGGGTGCTGGGGGTGCACCCGATCCTCGCCGTCGAGGACGGCGAGGTGGTGCCGGCCCTGAAGGTGCGCGGCCGCGACAACGTGCTGCCGGCGCTCGTGGCGGAGATGGTGCGCCGCTCGGAGCCGTACGCGGAGGTCGACGTGGCGATCGCGCACGCGTCCGACCCCGTGCGGGCGGCCGAGCTCGAGGCGCTGGTGCGCGAGGCGCGCGGGGGGATCCGCTCGGTGCGGACGCTGACGCTCGGCGCCGTGGTCGGCGCGCACGCGGGCCCGGGGGCGCTGGGCCTCGGCTACGTCGGCGTGGACTGATCCGGCCCGTCGCCGGCGCCCGCCTGGGCGGCCCGCTTCGCCTTGAGCTCGGACGCGAGCCTCGCGCCCTGGACCACCGCTCAACCGGGGCCGTAGACGGGGCGCTTGAGGATCGTGGTCACGACGGCCATCACGACCCAGGCCACGATCAGGGCGATCACCCACCATTCCATGCCCCGCAGGCTAGCGGGCCCGCCGGGGGCTTCATGTTATAGTGGCTCACATGAGCGAATACCAGATCACCTACTGGCGCGACATCCCGTCCCGGTGACGGCCCGCGAGGGCGACGACACGGCTAAGGCCTCGCTGCCGCAGCGCTTCCAGGAGGCGATCGACGAGGCCGCGATGCGGCTCGGCGAGGCCGACGCCGACGCCTACATGGCGGGCTGGCGCCGCGGCGAGTGGACGGCGGCCGAGGGCGTCCCGGCCGAGGTCGCCGACCGCGTCGCCTCCGAGCTCGAGGCGGAGCTCGACGAGGCCGCCCTGAACGCCCTGCTCGACGAGCTGGGCCCGCCCCAGGAGGCGTGAGCATGAGCGGGATCCTCGACACCCTGCAGTCCGGCGGCCGCCTGCTCGGCGACGGCGCGATGGGCACGATGCTCCAGGAGGCCGGCCTCACGGACGGCGGCGCCCCCGAGCTGTGGAACGTCGAGCAGCCCGAGAAGGTCGAGGGCATCCTCGAGGCCTACGCCGCGTCCGGGGCCAACCTGATCACGACCTGCACGTTCGGCGGCACCCGCCCGCGGCTCGAGATGCACGACCTCGGCGACCGCGTCGAGGAGCTCAACCGCGCCGGCGCGGAGCTCGCGCGGCGCGTGGCCGACCGCCACCCGGGCAGCTACGTGCTCGGCGACGTCGGCCCCTCCGGCGAGCTGATGGAGCCGATGGGCACCCTCACGCCCGAGACGGCGCAGGAGCTCTTCCGGGAGCAGATCCGCGGCCTCGTGCAGGGCGGCGCCGACGCGATCCTGATCGAGACGATGTCCGACCTCGGCGAGGTCGAGGCCGCCGTGGAGGCCGCCAAGGCCGAGGCGCCGGGCCTGCCGATCCTCGTGACGATGTCCTTCGACACGAACCTGCGCACGATGATGGGCGTCAAGCCCGGCCAGGCCGTCGAGGCGGTCAGCGCGATGGGCGCGCACGTCGTCGGCGCCAACTGCGGCCGCGGCCCGGACGAGATGCGCCAGATCGCCGCCGAGCTGGCCGAGGCCCGGCCCGCCGGCGTCTACCTGATGACGCAGTCGAACGCCGGCCTGCCCCAGCTCGTGGGCGACGAGTTCCGCTACGACGGCACGCCCGAGGTGATGGCCGACTGGGCCCGCGACATGCGCGCGCTCGGGATCGACGTGATCGGGGCCTGCTGCGGCTCGACGCCGGAGCACATCGCCGCGATGCGCGACGTCGTGCTCGGCTGAGGCCTAGACCGCGCGGGCCAGCCAGCCGGCGAGCCGCCCCCGCAGCGAGGGCTGCGGGTCGGGCGGGTCATCGGCCGCGGGGCCGAGCCGGGCGCGCGGCAGCCGCTGCGCCGACGGCGCGTAGCGGGGCAGCGGCCCGAGCGGGTTCACCCCGGGGTCGATCCCGACCGGCACGCCGTAGACGTCCG